>JADGFH010000415.1 GCA_016743925.1 Labilibaculum sp. | reverse complement strand
TGTTGTAGGTGTTGCTAGCCAACCAGCTACTTTAATTTTAGATAATGAAATTTCTTTAAGCCAAGATCTTGATCAAACGCAAGATCAGGAACAAAAAAAGGTTGAAAAGAAAAAATGTTCTAAAGACAAAAAAGCCTGCTGTAAAAAAGATGCAAAAAAGAAGGCATGCTGTTCTAAAGAAGCAAAAGCTAAAAAATGTTCTAAAGACAAAAAAGCAAGTTGTACTAAAGAAGCGAGTGCTAAGAAATGTGGTGCTGATTGCAAAAAAGAATGTTGCAAAAAATCATAAAGATATTACTGATATCTGTAAACCCTTCGATAAAAATCGAAGGGTTTTTTTTATGCACTTTGGTACAATTTATGCGCTCATCTTAGAGTTATTTAAATAAATCAATTAGTAAAAAAATGAAAAACCTATTTCTTATAACGCTTTGTATTCTATGCTTTACTGAACTTAGTTCCCAAAATGTAGAACGATACAAAAAATATCATGACAAAGGTCGAGCCTTTATTCTGAAAGGAGAATACAAAAATGCAATCTATAATTTAGATACTGCCATTTCCATAATGCCGTATTACAGTGCTATTTTCCAAGATAGAGGATATGCACAAATGCAACTAAAAGATTATACTGCTGCAATTCAAAATTTTAATCATGTTTTAAATAAAAAACCATTCTTAGATGAAGTGCGTTTACAAAGAGGCATGGCCTTGTATCACCTTCATCGACTAAACGAAGCTGAAGAGGATTTAATTCAAGTAGTCAACAGCACTCCAAATAGAATTAGAGAAGCAACTCTTTATCTTGACAACATCCAAAAAGAGAAACAAATTATTATTCAAAACCAGAATCGAAATGACTTAAACGAAATACGCAATCAACTTGAAAATAAACGATTAAACCGTGCACGTCATCGCGAAGAAATTATTTGGGGTACCGCATTTCCTCTGGCCTTTTGGACTAGTGTCTTTTTATGTTGGTAAATCTGGATCAGTTTGTAAAGGCTTTCGTTTAAATGATATTGTCTTACCCACAAAGCGCCTATTTCGCAAGTTAGGAGAACCTAAGTTATCCATTTTTAGTCGCACCTTTTCAATACTTTCTATGGATCCAACGACCGTTAATACATCACCTAAGCGTAAGCGTGTATATCCAGTGGATATTAAAGTATTTTGATTTCGTTTTGTGGCCAATATAATTACATCTGTAGGTATTTGAATATCTCGTAAGGAAATACCATGCAATTCATGATTTTGCATTTCGATATCGACAGTATCTTGATTTTTCTCCATACCCAGCAATAAGCTTGTAGCAACTGGCGAACGAACTAAATGATCCATTAGGCTAACCATTACTGTAGATGGCTCCACAATTAATGCTCCCAATTCATGAAACTTGTTAATGTAATTTCTCTCATTGACCCTAACCACCAAATCTCTAGTCCCAAAATGTTCATAGGCAATTTCACAAACCTTCAAATTATCCTCATCTTGGTTCATCATCACAATAGCATCTACTTTATCTGCTTTTAGCCTTTTTAACTCCTCCAAGCTTAATTCTTTCACATAGGAAACATCTACACCATGATACTCTAAATTAGATCTCTCCTCATTTCTGGTTATTACGGTAACAGTCCAATCATGATCCATTAACTGTCTTGCTAAAGACAGAGACTGACCTTCCAATCCGAAAATTATAGCACTTTGAATTTTATTTTCATGTAATAAATCTCTCTTTCTATGACTTTCCCCAACCAATAAAATTGACCATTTAAAAAGAGGCGGTCCAACAATTTGATTCAATACAATTACCGCAATTAAAATTGTTGAAAACTCTGCTCCCCACTCAGGGTATTTAGCAGATACAACTGCGACTAAACCGATAGCAACACCAGCTTGAGTAACATATGGCATCCAAGAAATACGATTAAATCGTAAAGGATCTCCTCCTAATGAACCTCCAATAAATGCACCAATGGCCATGCTTATTAATCGAATAGTAAAAAACAAAAGAGCAATAGCCCATGTATCTTTTAATATATCTAAGGATATAGAAGCTCCTGTAAGAGTAAAGAACAAAACATAAATAGAGGGAACAATAAGTTCTATTATTTTCAAAAATTCTCTGCGTGATTTACCAAAATTAACAACAACAAAACTTCCTATTATACAGATTAATAATGGCTCTATATACAAATCGAAGCCAAAATAAATCTGGCTTTTTTGGTGTACTAAATGTGCTAACAAATAAACACTATATCCAAACAAAACCAGTAAAAAGGACTTAATCCAGGTCGATACTCGTAATGCCAAAATAACATTCATGAGCGAGCCCAAGAGAAAGCCAAGTAAAATAGAAAGACACAACTCTCCTACTAAAATAATTAGTAACCAAATATCAAAAGGAATATTCGAAATTAAAGCATCTGCTACAGCGAAACAAATGGTAAATAAAATAATAACCAAAACATCTTTCACCACTGTTACACCAATAGCCGTTTGTGTAAATGGCCCTTTTGCCCTCATTTCATTTATCACAGCAATTGCAGAAACTGGCGACCTAGCAACAAATATGGTACCAATGAGTAGTGTTATTGCAAGTTTTATATCAAAACTAAGACCTGCTAAAAGATTAATATTATTAGACAGTATCATAACTACAATACCACTTAAAACAAAAGTGAAAAACAATTGCCCAAAAGTCATCCATTTTATGCTTTTCATTCTCCCTTTTAATTCCTTTAAATAAAGTTCTGCACCCGCTGCAAAGGCAATAAAGGAGAGAGATATTTCATTAATAAAATAAAGTTTAGGTATGGCCGGCTTTGGAATTAAATTTAAAATATACGGACCTGAAAGAATACCTATAAAAAGAAGCCCCGTAATAATCGGTAATTTTACTTTAGGAAAATACTTCGCAATTCTATTTGCAGCTGTAGCTACAATAAGAAAACCGATGATAAATATTGCTATTTCAAAAGTATTACCCATTCAATAAATTTTATATTGACAATTATCAAATCCATTCAAACCTGTTATCGCTCATAAGTTTCTATTTTAAGATACAGAATATAATCATCCAATGCAATCAGCAAAATAATATTCAATCGTATTTGTGATGAGAAATAAATTCTTAAACGAAATTCAGATAAGATTAATTGCAAAATCAATTCAATTTTTCCAATATTTTTCCTTAACATTAATTTGTTCATTTTCGAACACTAACTGTCCGATAATAATCATTACTAAGATTTAGTAAAAACAATTCAAATACACTTAAGTGCTGTATTTCATAAACTTATAATCTATGGCACAAATACTGATACTATCTAATTGAAAAAAGCCACAATTGCATCAAACATATTACAAAGAGTAAGAAATCAAACATCTAATTAACCAAAGAAAATGAAAACACACAGATTGATATGGATTTCCCTTTTTCTAGGCATGCAACTAATGTTTAACACGCTGAGTTTTGCGGAAACAAATGACTTAAACGAAATTGAAAAAATATTTTCTGAAACTAAATTATTATGCTCCTCAGAAAATGGTCTACTATGGGGACGAACACTAGATGTTCCAATATTGTTAATCGATGAAGAGAATGGTAAAATTTACACAAATACGAATAGTTCTAAACTAGAATTAAGTTCGTACAACAACATTTATACTGGTGCGATACCCGAATTTATAAATATTGCAAAAGGACCAGCCAAAATAGATAATCGCATTTGGGCCGTTATTCCTCTTCCTTTACCAACTAACGTAACCGAAAGACAATGTGTTATTATACACGAAGCCTTTCACTGTGTACAACCAGAAATGAATCTTAAACCAAAACCATATGACAATAACCATATGGAAGAGATGGAAGCTCGATTTTGGATGAAATTAGAGTGGAAAGCATTGGAATTTGCATTGCAAAGTAAAGATGAAAATATGAAACAAGCAATTACAGATGCAATCTGTTTTCGTAATTATAGGAGAGCATTATATAGTGATTGTGACGACTGTGAAAATCGATTTGAAATACACGAAGGGATGGCAGAATACACTGCTCAAAAAATATGTAGAAGTAATGAGGGATTTAAAGATTATCTGAAAGATAAATTAGAGAATATTTGGAAATCTGATTCATTTGTAAACTGTTTCGCTTATTATACCGGACCAGTTTATGCTTACCTTTTAGATCAATCAGAAATGGATTGGAGAACTCATTTAGGAGCTAAAGATGACATTGCAAGTTTAACTATAACAGCTTACGATATTTCTTTACCATTTGATATTTACATGGAAGCTGAAGAAAGATCAGCCCTTTATAGTGGCGCTCAAATTATGGGAGAAGAATTAGATCGTGTAGTTCCATTGTAATTTCATTCTAATATATAACAAAGGGCAGCTTTTTTAGCTGCCCTTTGCTATTTACATTGGTATTTTCTTTGCTTATCTTTATCTATTTAATGCGGCAATCATGAATATATTACTTGACCAAGGATGGAGTGAAATAGACAGCAAATTAATTAAAAATTATGTTCTGCCGAATTTTGTAGAAGGAATTAACTTTATCAATTTAATTGCTATTGAAGCTGAAAAGGTAGATCATCACCCAGATCTAAAATTGTACAAATATAAAAATGTTCGAATTACCCTAACTACTCATTCTAAAAGAAGAATTACTAAAAAAGACATTGCACTTGCCAAAACAATCGATCATATTTTTGGGTCCATGAAAGTCATTTAAGTAATTACAATTCCTTTATTGTAGGTACCCAATATTTGCATGCCGCGAGTCTCTTCTGAAATTTGATCCAATGCATTCTTAAACTGTCGTGGACCTTGAAATTCTAAATCGACATGAAAAAAGTATTGCCAATTAATACCAGGAATAGGCAAAGATTGTATTTTCGACAAATTGATATTTTCTTTTGCAAAACAATCTAAAATATAAGACAGACTTCCTGGTTTATGGCTTGTACTAAAATATAAAGATGCCTTGTTATATCCACCGTTAGCAACAGTATCCTTTTTCCTTTTTAAAAGAAAAAATCGAGTTTGGTTATCTTTTATGCTTTCAATTTCCTCGGCAAGAATATCTAACTCATACAAATCAGCAGGAAGGTCTCCAGCAATCGCTCCAACTCCCTCCAACTTGTTTTCACGAATATTTTTAGCACTCAACGCTGTATCTTCCATCTCCACCAATTTTATGTGAGGATAATTTCTAAAAAAAGCTCGGCACTGACTAATTGCCATTGGATGAGAATGAACCTCCTTTAAATCTTCAATTTTCTGTCCTGGTAAAGCCATTAAGTTTTGCTTTATTCGCAAAAAGATCTCACCTTCAATTACAAGACCCGAATCCTGAAGCAAACCATAATTTTGAAGAATACTTCCAGCTATTGAATTTTCAATAGCCATAATACCGCCATCAGAAACCAATTCGTCTTGAATTAATTCAATAAGTGTTGCAAAGTTACCTGCGGGAATAATCTCTACATCTTCTCCGTAATATGCATTAGCAGCCAAATGATGAAAACATCCTTCAACTCCTTGAATTACAATTTTTCTTTTATCCATGGTTATAGTTAGATTTTGATCAAAAAAAAAGAGCTCTGATACTTCAGAACTCTTTATGAATATTATTAAATATT
>JADGFH010001137.1 GCA_016743925.1 Labilibaculum sp. | reverse complement strand
CTTTAATGGTTTATTATCTAAAAAGCAACCCAAAGCCTCGATGGCTTGTCCCATCATAATAAACGAAAAGAAATAGAATTCTTCTTTTTGCAATCGACCTATTTCATCGATGAAGATTTTACGTATAAACTGTTTCTCCTGCTCAGCTTTTTCTTTGTCCATTAAGCAAAGATATATAAATACACCAAAGACTTTAACGAACAAAAGTAAAAAAGCCTGATTATAAATCAGGCTTCGTAAAAATATGATATTCTCAACAATTCAATTTAGAATGCTAGTTGAAATCGAGTTTGAATCAGATTAAAATTCTCTTCTCCATTTAACGCATTTTCATCTAAATCAACATTAGCAAAATTAAATTTCATTTGTATGTTGTGGTTCATATACCATGTACAACCAATTGTTATATCTTTTTGTTTTCCACCAAAAATTAAGGCGTCAGAATCATTTAAATCAGTCTCATTATATCTTGCCAATAATTCAACAGATCCAGGAGCAGGTTTAGCCAAACGTGCTGATTTTATTTTGTATTTATAATCTCCACCTTTAAGCAACCATCCAAATTGAGCATACCATCCTTTTGCATGATAATCTTCATTTCCTGATTTTCTAGACACATTTGCATCAATATATTCTCCTTGAATAAACACAGGCCCCGTGGCTGCAATCATTTCGAACCCTAATTTTACCTGATTCTCTGCACTACTAACTTTTGCATCAATAAATCTTCTTCTTTCAACATGAGTTTCTGCTCTTGAGCGATAACGAATCGATTTTGGCTTCTCATTACCAATCTCGTCAAATCCAACAGAATTAGCTGTCCGATAAATTCCCGATATTCCAACATGAAACACACCAGCATCTGTTTGAACTGGAGCAAATGCAAATCTTGAAGTTACTCCATATCCTTCATCTCCTTCAGTTTTGTTATTTGTATCACTACCAAATAATCCTGCTTCCCAAAAATATTCCTTTCCCCAAGTAGCATATGATAAGCCAAGATTTCTTCCAGGTCGGAATGCTTCAATAGTACTTGAAGCATACAAGAATTTGATTAAAGTAAAACTTTCTGTTTGCTCTATTCCAAAAGGTTCCAAGAAATGACCAATACGAACAAAGCTGTTCTTGTCTATTTTATACTTCAAGAAGACATCTCTTAAGGACACAACTCCATTGTCAAAACCAACATTTATTTTCGCATCCCATTTTTTCCAAAGTGTGGCTTTCACCAACAATCTAACATCTCTTATTTCACTGCCGCTTCCCAAATCTGTTTTATCATCAAAATAACCTGCGGCATCCATAAAGAGTAGACCTCCAAAACCAAAGTTAAACTGACCATCGTCAGATGCCATTTGTACAGAACCTTTTTTAACACTTAATTTTAGTTTATTAGAATCTTGGGCGAATAGACTTCCTGCAAAAAAGCAAATGCAGAAAATAAGTAGATAGAACTTTTTCATGATAGATTAATTAGTGATTAGCAATCTAAATGTACTAAATAGAGATTTTAGATTAAGAATAAATAATCTTATTACCAATAGGATTCACAAGAAAATAGATCATACCTACACAGCAAAACTAAAGGTTAAGTATTCAATTTTAAGGCAAAAAAAAACCACAAAAA
>JADGFH010000414.1 GCA_016743925.1 Labilibaculum sp. | reverse complement strand
TTCTATCACTAAAGGTTTTATTGATTTTATGAAAGGCAACATTCAAGTAATCTCAGAAATGCATCAAGGTACCGAATTCAAGGTATTTTTGCCCTTAAAAAGCGCACAAGTAATTTCAACTAAAAAAGACCTGTCAAAACTTGATTCGAATTATATATGGAACGATATCTGCATATTAATTGCAGAAGATGAAGAAACCAATTACATGTATTTAGAGGAGGTTTTAGAGCCCACAGGAGCACAACTTATTTGGGCAAAGAATGGCAAAGAAGCCATAGTAGAGTGCAAACAAAACACTAAGATAAATTTGGTTTTAATGGATTTAAAAATGCCTATAATAAATGGCTATGAAGCAACCAAAAGCATCAAGAAATTCAGAGATAACTTGCCAATAATTGCACAAACGGCCTATGCATTTGCCAACGATAAGCAGAAAGCTTTAGAGGCCGGCTGTAACGACTACATAACCAAACCTATACAAATTCAAAATTTGTATAAAATTATCGATCAACATTTGGCTAATAAAAGTTAGAATACCAACATTCTCAAGCAAATGTGAACATTTCATTAGACAAATTCCATACTCATCTCCTGTTTCCCTTGCATGATGTAATCGCGCAAGGCATCTAAATTTGCATCTTGTAGAGTATCCAAATCAAGACCTTTTAACTGAAACAAATCTTCCAAACCAGCCTCTTTAAACATCGCTGTTAGGCCTGGGTATTTTTCGGTATTGGTTTTCATAAAAGTACTTAAACGATCAATCTTCCAATAGCTAATGTCTTTCCAAGCAAGGCCGCTAATCTCTTTTAACTTATCGCCTTCGGGAGTTGATGTATGAGTAATAAACAAAAATGTTTTGAACACCAGCAAATCATCAATAATATCAGCAACCAAGTATCCAACTTTACAATCGTGTAAATGGTACGGATAAAGAATATATCCCTTATAAAAAATGAATTTATCCATATCGATAGTGTTATCAAACAACGTATAATAAATCGATGAAGGATCCAACAAATCGAGTCGCTCAGTTAATCGTTTTTTTGCATGAGATTGCATGTATACCGCCAAGTTTTTATTTTGTCCGCTATAAACTCCCTTCAAAAAGCTAACCTCTACCTTCAGCCATTTAACCTGTAAACCATACTGAGGAAAACCCACTGCGTAAACCGGTCGATACACTCCCTGTATGCTAATATGTTTACAATATGCGAAGTGTTTTGAAAGAGAAAAACACAATTCAAATTCAAGATTATCTTTTATAATCTTTGCAACTCTAATATCAATCCCATAAATATGAGTTTGAATATCACAAAATGCCATAACTGCATTTATCGCTGAAATAGAAACATAACTGAAAATAGTACCTCCGCCTATATTAGTGAATGGATAACGATCTTTGAATTCTTGCCTTCTCGACAGAGACACTGATTTATTACTAATCATGCTGTAAAAACATCTAAGAATATCTATATCATATGCTGTTGCTTTTGCTTCATCATGTCTGTGAACTTCATTCCTAATCTTAAAATGGATGGCACTACCTATCTTTTTTAATTCCTTAGAAGGAATCGTATAAGAAAGTGCAGCCTCCGGATTTCTAACAATCAATCGAAGTTGAAACATCAATTTTCGTTCATACTTCGTTAGGTCAGCATAAATATCGGGGCAATTTATCTTTGTGAAAAACATTTTAGCTGATTGGTCAAATGATTTAAAAGCAGAATTATTGTTATACTTCATCACCTGTTTACCTTTTCCTTTCGATTTTCTTCTTTTTGCCATAAGTACCTCGTTTTTGTCAGAAAGAGAAAACCCCCACTTTAAAAAATGGGGGTTGCATCAACTATTAAACTTATTCTTCTACAATTGTTTCTTCTTCCTTCTCGCTTTTTCTGCGGGTAAGTCTTGCCGAAACTCTTGT
The DNA here is from genome assembly GCA_016743925.1 of Labilibaculum sp. Taxonomy (GTDB): domain Bacteria; phylum Bacteroidota; class Bacteroidia; order Bacteroidales; family Marinifilaceae; genus Labilibaculum. The sequence continues at coordinate 3,733 of JADGFH010000414.1, read as the reverse complement.
ATTTATATCGCTTACTACTTCGTTTATTTTATCTGCTATTTTAGTGTAATCCTCTTTGCCCGATAATTGATACATTACCGAGAGAAAATTTCCTAAATCTTCGATTGATTTGCGTAAATTCTTCGCCGATTCTCCCCCATTCTTACTTTGTTTATCAGCTTCCTGATTTAACCTTTCGGCTTCTTTGACAGTGAAAGCATCCTGAGCAAGTTTCAATTCAGAATAAGATTGTTGTCCCGAAATTTTCTCTAAAGCTTCTGTAAGTTCAGCATTCGAATCAATTCGATTAAAAAAATTGATCATACTGGCTGTTTGTTTCTGATAGCCCATTTTATGAATGCGCACTTCGGGCATACTAATTAGCACTTCCAGCTTATGAGCATATTCACGCACCTTCTCATCGGCACAACGAACTTGCGAAAGCACTAAATGATAAAAACACATCCATGCATCATCTCTACTATTATCCAATTGAGCCAATTCTTCGGTACGCAAACTAGCCTGAACTACCTTAAGTCCATCTCTCAATTTGTCTAAAGCTTCTCTTATTTTCGCTACCGGCACCCCTAATTGCAATCCCGCCTCATCCTCATTATCGAGAATTTCTAAAATTTTTGTCCCCAACAATAAGTAATCCTGCAAAAGCATTCTGTAAAATTTAATCTTGTCTATCATTTCTTCAATTATTAGTACAATAATAAATTCAATTTATTTTTATGACAAACTTAAATTAGCAATCAAAATAACAAACTCCAACTTTTAAAGCAATTAATAATGTCTTTTACTGTAAAACACAAAGTAAATAACTAACAAATTATCACTACAAGACCAACAAACGCTATACTTTCCATAACAATTCGTTCATTCAATTATTTTTAAGTAATTATTTTTGTAGAAAAGCAGCATTTTACATTTTTAAAGAGAATCCTTTCCCAAGAAATACTGTTAAAATCTTTTGTGTTGATATGATTTCTGAAACAATACATCCTTTTAAATAGAAAAACACTTGAACTAGCACAAAAACAGTACAATAAGAAATAAAATAGAATGTATTAGCCTAGCAATACTATCTTTTTACTGTTAAAATGAATGTTCAGCAAAAACAATAAACAGTTTTAAAAATTGGAAAGATAGGCAACACACATACGCAGCGAGTAAAGGAAACCCAAAAACTCACTATTTATACAACTATTCTATACGTGTAAAAGATAAATACTAGTAATAAGAGTACGATACATAGCATACAAAACCCAAACATGAATAAGTATAGTGACAAGACAATATACACAGGCACAAAAAAGCTACACTTATATTGTTTTGTTAATTGAACGCAGATTACTACATTGGGTGGGCTTAAACAATACGGCAACACTATGGAACTACTATACGTTTGGATTGAAGATTACAAAAACATTAAAAAACAAGGCTTTAACTTTTCGCCCAAGCATTGGTTCGATTTTGAATACGAAGAGGAAGATGGAGAAGTAACTGGTGGAACTTTAAAGCATGAAGATAGAAATCCAAACTATCCGAAAGATTTCTTTGGTGATAACATTAGCAATGTAACAGCTATTGTTGGACGGAATGGAAGTGGAAAGAGTACACTAATGGAAGCTATTTTGAAATTTACTCTTGGAAATGATCTCTCAATAATGAAAACAGATAATCCCATTATCTATAACACACCAGGTGGATTCAAGACTATTATTATTTATAAAGATGAAAAGGAAAAACTCGGCTATTCTTGCTTTTCCAACTTAGAAATTAGAATAAAACATACAGACATAAAAGGAAAAGCATTCAAATTTAATGTTAAAACAAAAAAGAATTACATAACAAATGACGATACTTCAAATTTTGACAATCAATTCAAAAAAGCAAATTTCATCCCTTTTTATCTTAATATCCTTCCCTGCTATTATTCAAATATATTTGATGATGCGAAAATTATAGAAAATAAGAATAGAGAAGATATTGTCTATATAGAAAAATCTGAAACTCACATAAACAACCCAATAAGAACTGATATATCTATTAATAATCGTCTCGCTCCTTATCAAAATACAGTAGTTTTCCATTACAAAGAAATTGAAAATCAGGCTGTATTCGTCAATGAATTTCTAGAAACGAGCCAGAAACTTCCTTTTTCTTTACCCCCATATCTTTTAGCTCAACTAAATTACAATGAAAACAACCTAAAGGATTATATTAATTCAAAGGTTGTTAGAATGAATTGGCTAAAAGATCAAATTAATAATTCTAATGAATTTAAAATCCCAAATAAAGTATCGGACCAAATTGTTCTTTACCTGTGGTTAAAAGGAGTAACCGAGCTTGAAGTAAAAGATTCCGATAAAAAAGAATATAAAAATGACTTATTAAAGAATGTTGATATAAATCCTGAAATAAATTGGACAACTGAATTTCTAAAGTTCAAAAAAGGATTAAATAATATAAAAGATTCAATATCTACTCATTCTCCATACAATTTTAGTATCCTAGATTATTTTGATGGTATTGAAGAACTTATTCACTTAAAGATTCTTAGACACTACGACCACACTATAGGGAATCTAAGTAAACGAAAGAGCTATAAATTGCAAGATAAGGCCGAGCTAAGCAAAATGATCCATTTTATTAATTGTTATCAAAAAATCAGCTTCTCAAAAATATATCAATTTGGATTCTCTTTTAACTCAAACTACGTATACAATACGCTAAGTTCTGGAGAAAAAACCATTATGAAATTTGGCAGTAACATGTGGAACCTTGTTTCAACAATAAAAGAGAATTATAATGATATTTTACCAAATATATTAGCAAAAAAAGATTTTAAAATTCCTAAAAACTTACTCATCATGTTGGATGAGGCAGAACTCACTCTTCACCCAGAATGGCAGAAAACATTTTTAGAATGGTCTTTAAAAATCATTAAAATTGCATGCAAAGACTTTAAAACAGTACAGGTTCTATACTCTTCTCATTCGCCTTTCTTCCTATCAGATTTACCAAAAGGGAATGTCATTTTTCTAAAAAGTAAAGAAGGGAAAGATGATAGTGGAAATAATATAAACTTATGCCATGTATGTGCAAAAGAAGAACAACCAGAGCAGACCTTCGGAGCAAACATTCACTCACTTTATCGTAATTCGTTCTTTTTAGAGAATGGTTTAATGGGTGAGTTTGCCAAGGGGAAAATTGATCAGGTGATAAAAGACTTGAACCAAGATGATGCAAAGAATAAAATAGACGAGAAAAGGAAAGAAGAAATTCAATTTATAATTGAGCAGATTGGAGAGCCTCTGATAAAAAGAAAATTACAGCAAATATACGATGAAACGTTTCATTCTCCTGAGCAGATTGACAATCGTATTAAAGCATTGGAAGAGGAAATAAAACAACTGAAAGGGAGACAATCATGATTCCAATAAGACTACCAGATACACAAAAGGCTTTAGATGCCCATTGGAAAGGAATCGAGCCTTTATTCAACAAAGGAAATAAAGTAAAAATTCATGAATGGATTCAAAAACATGAATTACAAGATATTCTTGGCAACGATGATAGAAATGATTTACAAATTAAGACTCTGATACTGGCAAAACCACAAATCCTTAGATCAATAAGTCAGCGCATTGGACCAGATCCAAGACCAAAGAAAGAACAAGAAGATAATCTTGGATTTTTAAGAACAAAGTACACGTCATTCACCAGCAGAAAACCACATCTTTAT
>JADGFH010001136.1 GCA_016743925.1 Labilibaculum sp. | reverse complement strand
ACCTAAGGGTACATTAATGGAGCAAAAAGCTCAAGCAGCGCGCGAAGACCTTGAAGTTGTTAATGCTCAAAATTCTCTAGACATAGCTCTTCTAAATCTTGCTCAACTTTTAGATTTAGAAAGTACAGATGAATTTGATATTAAAACACCTGAACTACCTGTGTTAAATGCGACAAAATCGATGGTTGATCCTGAATCGGTATTTGTTAATGCTCTTACTTTTCGTCCAGAAATGAAAGCTGCAAAATATCGTCTAGAAAGTTCTGAAAAAGGATTAGTTATTGCTAAAGGACAACGAATCCCAACTCTTTCCATGTCTGGATCGTGGAATTCAGGCTACCGTAAAAACCAACCAGAATTTGGTGGGTTTAATCCAGATGGTAGTGCAATACTTATCAGAAAAGAAATGAAGCTTAACGATCAATTAAAATTATTTGAATCGAAGAGTTTTGGTTTCAACTTAAGTATTCCAATTTTTAACGGAGGATCTGTAAATAGAAATATTAGCAATGCAAAAATCAATATTAATCGTTCTCGTTTAAATGTGGAAAGCAAGAAAAATGAACTGCGTAAAGACATTCAGCAAGCACACGCTAATGCAAGAGCTTCGATGAAAAAGTTTTTCTCAAGCGAAACTGCTGTATCCTCTACCCAAGAAGCTTTTCGATACACCGAAGAAAAATTCAACTTAGGCTTGGTAAACTCTGTTGATTACAACCAGGAAAAAAATAACCTTTTCAGATCTAAATCTGATTTGCTTCAGGCGAAATACGAATATATTTTCAGAACTAAAATTCTTGATTTTTATAATGGAATTGAGATTAATTTATAATCTAGTTTACAATACCAATTCAAAACTCTCAACAATATATTTGTTGAGAGTTTTTTTATGCTATAAATACGTGTATTAACTTGATTATTTGTCTTAAGTATAGAAAGATGATTTCTTTTTGATTGCAATTTTAAATGGATAAAATCTATTTATTTGATTAGATACCATTCACAATTACTATTTTATCCTTTATTTTGCAGTGATTTAAATTTTTATCAGATGGCATTACTTTTACATATCGAAACATCAACGGCAGTTTGTTCTGTTGGCTTAGGAAAAGACGGAGAATTACTTGCTCTAAAAGAAACCAAAGAGGGGATGAAACATGCATCTCACCTAACGGTATTTATTGAAAATATTTTAAAAGAAAATGGTTTTTCAACATCCGATTTAGACGGAATTGCAATTAGCATGGGTCCTGGTTCATACACTGGCTTAAGAATTGGTGTATCAACAGCGAAAGGAATCTGCTACGGTGCTGAACTTCCTTTAATTGCGATTAGTACATTGCAAGCAATGACAAAACCTTTGTTAGCGAATGAGAAGATTCAATCGCAATTAAAAAATCCTGAAAAGGCTTACTATTGCCCGATGATTGATGCTCGAAGAATGGAAGTTTATACCGCTTTCTACAATCACAAAAATGAACTAAAAAGGGACATTTCTGCAGATATTATTGATGAAAATTCTTATTCGAAGGAACTATCGGAAAGAGAAATTGTATTCTTTGGAGATGGTGCTGCAAAGTGTAAAGGAACTATCGAAAACAAAAATGGCATCTTTCTTGATGATATAAC
>JADGFH010000413.1 GCA_016743925.1 Labilibaculum sp. | reverse complement strand
GACAGATCAACATCCTTAAACACATTATTACATGATGTTAAAGGTGAAAACATTCAAAATTTGGTTGAGACTTTAGCAATTCGATCAATGGCTAAAGCGGAATATTCAACTGTAAATATTGGACATTACGGCTTACATTTCAGTCATTACTCTCACTTTACTTCACCAATTAGAAGATATCCTGATATGATGGCTCATCGCCTAATTGAAAGATATTTTGCTGGTGGAAAATCGGTGAATGGTGACAAATACGAAGAATACTGCCAGCATTGTAGTGAAAGAGAGCAAAAAGCTGCTCAAGCAGAACGTTCTTCTATTAAATACAAACAAGTTGAATTCATGCAAGATCATGTTGGTCAGGAGTTTATAGGCACTATTTCTGGTGTTACAGAATGGGGCTTTTATGTAGAATTGGACGAAAACAAGTGCGAAGGCATGGTTTCCATTAGAGAATTACAAGATGATCACTATGAATTTGATGAAGACAACTACTGTATTGTTGGGCGTCATCATCATAAGAAATACCAATTGGGTGATAAGGTTGAAATTCTTGTTGCAAAAGCAAATTTAGTTGCCAAACAACTCGATTTCGTTTTAGCGGATTCAGATAAAAAAATCTAAGCTTAAAAAGCACAAAAAATAAAACAGGCCAGGTTCTAACATTAGAATCTGGCCTTATTTTATTGTTATACAACCAAATACTAGCAATATCTTAATAAATCATAAATTAAGCTGACTCATTTCATTCCTCCACTCTTTTTATGTAATTTTGATTGAAGCAGATAAAAGGGAGAAATCGCCTTTATTGAATAAGTTTAAGATGTATTAACCAAGATTAATTGCCGAATGAAGAAGATTTTAATAATTGATGATGATCCAACCATATGCCTGATGCTTCAAGGTTTACTTAAGCGTAAAGGTTTTGATGCTGATACAGTATTTTCTGCAGGAGAAGCATTAAAGAGATTGGAGAACATTCAATTTGATCTTGTTCTAAGTGATTTTCGCCTTCCCGATTTTGATGGATTGGAATTGCTACAGAAAATCAAGGCCATGCATCCTCATGTTCCGGTAATCATCATGACATCATATGCTGATATTAGAACAGCGGTGAATGCCATTAAAATGGGAGCTTACGAATACGTAACCAAACCATTAAATCCTGATGAAATTCTTTTGCTTATTAATTCGGCTTTAGAAAAATCAGAAGAACCAAAAAGTTCGAAAAAAATAAAAGCAAAAAAGCAAAAAGCTGAGATTGATTTTGTCCGAGGGAACAGTTCGAGTTCTCTTCAAATAGATCAATACATTAAACTGGTTGCTCCTACCGATATGTCTGTTATCATCGAAGGGGAAAGTGGAACTGGAAAAGAAATTGCTGCACGAAGAATTCATCACGATAGCAAAAGAAAAAAGAAAGCATTTGTTGCTGTAGATTGCGGTGCTTTATCGACCGATCTAGCTGGAAGTGAACTTTTTGGTCATATAAAAGGATCATTTACTGGAGCAATTAACGATAAAGAAGGACAATTTGAAGCTGCCCAAGGTGGAACTCTATTTCTGGATGAAATTGGAAATCTATCTTATGAGATTCAAGTTAAACTTTTAAGAGCCTTACAAGAACGAAAAGTAAGACGAATAGGTAGTAATAAAGATATTGATGTAGATGTTCGAATTGTAGTTGCTACAAATGAAGATCTTGCAGTGTCAGTTAGCAAAGGAGATTTTAGAGAGGATCTTTATCATCGATTAAATGAATTTAAGATTACTGTTCCTGCATTACGAGACCGAAATGCAGATATTGAATTGTTTGCTAAATATTTCCTCGACCTATCGAATAATGAGCTCGACAAAGAAATTTCTGGATTTAGCTCCGAGGTTTTAGAAAAGTTCAAATCTTACTCATGGCCTGGTAATTTAAGAGAACTTCGAAATATTGTTCGTAGGTCTGTTCTGCTTAGTCCTGGCCCAGAAGTTGAGCTATTGAGTTTACCAAACGAAATTCTAAAAGATAGTACAGAATCTAATGTTATTGTTGAAGGTTCGAACCTTAAACTAATTCAGGCTGCAAATGAAAAAGAATTAATTATATCTACGCTTCGAAAAGTAAATTACAATAAATCTAAGGCGGCTAGAATGCTTAATATCGATAGAAAAACTTTGTACAATAAGATAAAGCAATACGGAATTGAAATTTAAATTTTTCTAAACTGATATCTCTTCCTGAATACTGGAAATTACAATTTCTGTATTGATTTCCACCTCTTTTATTAAATCACTAATATCATCAAATTGAGGTTTTGCATGCTCTTTTTTATGCAGTAATTCTTCCAATTCCATCAACAAAGGCACAACATCAATCACATTTAACTGGTTAAACGAGCTTAGCATTTTATGCGCCGTTTCACCAATTCCGAGGTAATCTTCTTTCTGCAATCCATCCTTTAGTAAAGTAATATTTTCATTAGCTGATGAGATAAACTGCTGTAGTATCTGATTTATCAATTCCTGATCGGCAGTAAACTGTTTAATTTGGCCCAAATCAAATAAGCTTACATCATCAGCTATATCTTCAGACTGCAATTCCAGTAATTCATCATCTACCTTATACTCAAATAAGTCCACTAGCATTTTCATAAGTTTAGCCTCATCGAATGGTTTAACCAAGCATTCTGTCATTCCTGAATGCAAGTACTCTTGCAAATCAGACTCCCTAACATTTGCTGTTAAAGCTACAATTGGAATCTCAGCTTTTTGAGTTGGAGCTAATTTTCGAATTTGTCGACACAACTCAATCCCTCCCATTTTTGGCATATGAATATCCGTTAGAATCAGGTCGTAGTTCTTTTCTCGAATTAAATCAAAAGCTTTTAAGCCATCCTCAACAAAATCGGCTTGTAAGCCCCAACCTCCAAAAATCGTTTTCAGCAATAACAAACTATACGGATCATCATCAGCAACCAAAAATCTTTTTTCTTTAATTGCTTCAGGAATTTGAATTTCCTTAACACCTGTGAACTCACTAGCTTCTTCCTTCGATTCTAAAAGAGGTATTCGTAAAGTAAAACAAGAACCTTTCTCCAACTCACTTTCAACAAACAAATCACCTCCAAGTAATCTGGCTAATCTTCTACTAATGGCAAGCCCCAAACCCGTTCCTCCATATTTCCTAGCTGAGAAGGAATCTGCCTGAGAAAAATCTTCGAAAATAGTTTCTAATTTACTTTCCTCAATTCCTATTCCGGTATCAATAACCTTCACCTCAAAAATGAAATAGTTATCACTTGGGATAATCGATGCCTTTATCGTTACCTCTCCATCGTCTGTAAATTTTATGGCATTGCTACCAAGGTTTAAAAGAATCTGTTTTATTCGAAAAGGATCGCTATCCAAATTAATTATAGGATTGCCAATGTATTCCCAATTAAAATTGAATTCACGATTTTCTGCACTCACATTTAAAACATCATAAACATCAAACACCAAAGTTTGAGGGCGAAATGGGATATTTTCAATGTGCAGTTTCCCTGCTTCAATTTTAGATAAATCAAGAATTTCATTGACTAAACCCAACAAATGCTTCGACGAATTTTTAAGAACTCGAACGAATCCTTTTTGCTTTTCTTCTAATTGAGTTTTATTTAATTGATTCGTAAAACCAATAATCGCATTTAAAGGAGTTCTAATTTCATGGCTCATTATCGCTAAGAAATCCTCTTTCACCTTCGCCAGTTTTTCCGCTTTTCCTTTAGCTACAACCAACTCTGAACGGTAAAAATTACTTTTCGTGATATCCGTTAAGATAAAGATGATAAATAAGATTCCGAGTACGAATCCAACAATAATAATAACAGAAATAATAAAAATAGAATCATTTGCAGCTCTTCTTGCAAGTCCTGTATCAACAGCTAATTGCTCCAAACGTTCCGTTTCCAACTGTCGCAGCAGCAATTTTATTTTATCCCAAATAATGGTATTCTCTTCAAGCAATCTCAACTCTTCCCTTGATACAATTGCACGATTCAATTCTTCTTTTGCTTGTGCTATTTGCAACATTGTTTCCAAACTTCGCAACAAACTATCTGTCTGTGGCAAATAGGTTGTATCAACCGTAACTTCCGTCCTTTGAATTACCGTTTCCGAAGAATCTGCAATTTCTTCTTCCTTTTTAGAAAATAGTTTTGCCAAAAAACTTTTTTTCTTCTCTTGATCTTTTTCCTGCATTTCAACAGCCGTAACAACGGTATCTAAAATGGTGGTAGTAGTTGTAGTCGTTTTAATTTTGGTCTTTGTAGCGTCCGAAGCTTCACTAAGTTGTTTCATCGCTTTTTCCGACAACTTCTCTTTTTCTTTTGACCTTTTTAACCGAACAAACCTCTCTAACTTATCAGCACGTTCCTCTAATAAAAAGTTCATTGAATCAATTAAAAAGATCGATTTACTACTATCAGGGCTATACGCTCTTAAGGAGTCTAAATCAGACTGTATGTTCAAAATATTTTCCGCATAATGTGCCAAGTATCTTTCTTTTTTAGTCAGAGAATAAATTCTGATTTTATTCTCCGCTTCAGATAGGTTCGTTAGCACACGATTCATTCTGGTTATTTCAGCATCTGGCTTCGAAATTGAAATCACCGAATCGAGAAGCTTATTATAGCTTCCATAAGCAATAAAGAGTGAAGATAAAATCGCTATAAAAACGAAAATATATCCAAGTATCACCTTAATTTTAATGCTGCTTTTTTTCTCTGACACCATTCGCTTATCTAAAATTTGAATACTTTGTGTAGAATCTGACACTACTTGTAAAGTTAAGAAGAATTTTTTTAGTCTTATTTGTTTAAAATTTGCTGCTTGTTTTTCGCTACCTGCGATACATTTCTGGGGATTATATACCCAAAACCTGGGGATTTATTCCCCATTAAAACTGGGGATTTAAATCTAACATCTTTCTAAAGGTTAAAATCAATTATAATTTCACATTGATTATCTGCACTTTGTGAAGATAAATCGAATAATTTAATTGATCGAGAGCTTTTGGCATGAAATTCACATAAGTATTAGTAACAAATAACGAAACCCAATCTCTAAAAATTAATTTATGAAACGTATTATTATAGCATTGTTGATTGTTCCTTTTTTTGTAGGATGTAACCAAAAAGAGTTGAAACAACTAAAAGAGCAAAATCAGCAACTAACTGTAATGGCTCAAGAAAAAGATTCTTCTATTAATGATTTTATTGGTGCATTAAACACAATTGAAGAAAATCTTGAAATTATTAAGCAGAAAGAAAATATAATAGCAGTAAATGCTGAGAATCCAAATCAATCTCAGAAACAAAAAATTGCAAGCGATTTAACATCAATCAACAACTTATTAGAACAAAACAAGTTAAAGATTGAAGAATTAGATAAGAAATTAAACAATAGCTGGTACCAAAACTCTAAGTTACGTAAGTTAACTGATCGTTTAAAAGCGGAATTAGACACAAAAGAAGGCGAAATTGTTGTTCTAAATAATAAGGTTGCGAAACTGAACATTGAAGTAGAAAACTTAAATGGAAAAGTAACAGAATTAAACGGAACTGTGTTGGCTTTGAATACTGAAAACGAAGACAAGGCGAAACAAATTGAGAACAAAACTAACAATCTAAATACTGCTTACTATGTATTTGGAACC
>JADGFH010000412.1 GCA_016743925.1 Labilibaculum sp. | reverse complement strand
GAGCGTTTCCTTGGTAAGGAAGAGGTCATGAGTTCAATTCTCATCAATGGCTCAAAATTTCACCAAAGGCGCTTATCTCGATGCATGTCAAGAGGCAAACAATCAATTCATTTTGATTGTAGTAGTGAAAGTTTAACAAGCCGATGTAGCTCAGCTGGCTAGAGCAGCTGATTTGTAATCAGCAGGTCGTGGGTTCGAGTCCCTCCATCGGCTCTTTTTTTTATTTCCCCCACCAACTTCATATTATCGAAATTCTCTGATACGAATATTTTTTCGTGTCACTATGTTTTATTTCAGGAGTTTAAAATAAAATTCTCCCTTTGTTCTTCAAAAGAATTTAGTGTATTTTCGTTTTCAACTCTAATAACAAACTAAAAATCGTAAAATGAAGTTTTTTATCGACACAGCAAATCTTGATCAGATTAAAGAAGCCCAGGATTTAGGAGTTCTTGACGGCGTAACTACTAATCCATCACTTATGGCTAAGGAAGGGATTAAAGGAGCAGAAAACATCAAAAAACACTATGTTGATATTTGCGAAATTGTAGATGGCGATGTAAGTGCTGAGGTTATCGCAACCGATTTTGACGGAATGATCTCTGAAGGATTAGAATTAGCCGCTCTTCACAACCAAATTGTAGTTAAGGTTCCATGTACTAAAAATGGTATTAAAGCAGTAAAATATTTAAGTACTAAAGGCATTAGAACCAACTGTACTTTAATTTTCTCTGTAGGACAAGCACTTTTAGCTGCTAAAGCTGGTGCAACCTACGTTTCTCCATTTGTAGGACGTTTGGATGATATCTGCACTGATGGTATTGAATTAATTCGCCAAATTGTTGACATGAATAGCTATTATGGGTTTGAAACGCAAGTATTAGCTGCATCAGTACGTCACACCATGCATATGGTACAATGTATCGAAGCTGGAGCAGATGTTGCAACAAGTCCTTTGAGTGCAATTACAGGACTACTTAATCACCCTTTAACAGATAAAGGCTTAGCTCAGTTTCTTGCAGATTACAATAAACTTAATGGCTAATAAACTATAATACTATAAAAAGGAGTACGTATGTACTCCTTTTTTTTTGTCCATTTCGAAATAAATAATCGCTCCCCTTCCAAGGAACGAAAATAAATAAGCTTCTGCAGATTAGCTATTTCAAAGAATCTTCTATCTTTAACCTCCGTAATAACCCAAAACCACTACAAATGCTCTTAAAATTATACCCTGACAACCCTAACCACAGGGAATTTAGGAAAATAGTAGATATTTTGAAGGACGGCGGAATTATCATTTACCCAACTGATACCGTTTATGCAATTGGTTGTGACATTACCAATAACAAAGCCATTCAAAAAATCGCTAAACTAAAAGGAACAACAACAGAGAAAGGAAACTTTTCATTAATCTGTAGCAGCCTTAGTAATTTAGCTGAATATGCTAGAGTTGATAATGTTACTTTTAAAATGATGAAGAAGAACCTACCGGGTGCTTTCACATTTATTCTCCCTGCAAGTAGTAGTGTACCCAAATTATTTAAGAGCAAAAAGAAAACCGTTGGAATTCGCGTTCCTGATCACTACATCCCTTTACGCATTGTTGAAGAACTAGGTAATCCAATTATGACTACCTCGATTAACGATCCTGATGAAGTGATAGAATACACTACAGATCCAGAACTAATACAGGAAAAATACCACAAACATGTAGATTTAGTTATTGATGGTGGTTTTGGAAATAATACAGCCTCAACTATAATAGATTGTACCAATGACGATTTCGAAATAATTAGACCTGGTATTGGTGAGTTAATCTTGTAATTAAGTGACCTAAAAAAAATGCCACCAATATCTCATTGATGACATTTATATTAAGGTTGAGTTTTGCTATACTATTTTTCTTACGGATTTAAGTAAACTTACTCGAAGCAGTATATGCCTATCAATTCTGGTTTAAAACCTGATTCTTCCAATTCTGATCTTACAATACTAACTCAGGACTTGAATTATTAAAATGATGCGTTGCAACTACATCTCCTTTGTTAAACTTCTTCTCAATCTTCGCTAAAATCTTATCTGAATTCTTTTTGTAAATGGAGATTTCCTTCTCTATAAGATCGTAATATTCCGTAATGTTTTTCATATGTTATTTTCATCAATTGTATGAAATGTAAAAAACCATATTCCATTTAAATAATTAATATTTACGCTTACGCTACATAGCTTTAAATGTTAATAATCTTACACTAACGCCAAAATAAAATACACTAAAATACATTTAACATACATAATCACGTGTATGAAAATACAATCTTAATCTTGTATTACAAAGATTCAAAACCATCAAATTTGTAAGAAATTATAACCTAGTGTTTCCAGAAAGAAGGTGAGAATAAAATCAAAACAGTGAACAATTCTAATCGTCCTAATAACATTAAGAATGAAAGGAACCATTTTGCAAGGTTAGGCAAATCATGAAAATTTTCCATTGGTCCAATTTCTCCAAATCCCGGGCCAATATTCCCAAGTGTTGTAGCTACAGCACTAAAAGCCGAATAGATATCCGGAGTCCAAAGAGACATTAAAATAGAAGAAATCATGAAAATAAGAATATAAAATACAAAGAAGGCCAAGATATTTGTAACCGTTCTTTGATCAACCACATGTCGATTATATCGAATTGGAATCACCGCGTTTGGATGCACCAAACGTTTTAATTCATAAAAGCTATTCTTAAACAAAAGTAATATTCGCACCACCTTTACTCCACCACCAGTAGATCCAGCCGAACCGCCAACAAAAAACAATACGAAGATTAATATCCCTAAAAATGGAGTCCAAAGAAGATAATCTGCTGTTGCATATCCTGTTGTTGTTATAATTGAAACAACCGTAAATAAACTATCTCGAAAAGCCTGTTCTCCTGCAATATTTCCAGCTGCATACAAGCCCAAGGCAATCATTATTGAAAAAAGGAATACAACAATGGTATAAAAACGAAACTCCTCATCCTTAAATACCTTGGTCATTTTACCGGTGATAAATGCATATGATAAAGTAAAGTTAGTTCCTGCCACAAACATGAAAAAGATGATTACATATTGCAAATATGGCGATGTGAAAAATCCTACACTGGCCTGTTTCGTAGAATAACCTCCTGTAGCCATTGTTGTTAAAGAATGATTCACCGCATCGAAAAAACTCATGCCACCAAAATAGAGCATTATTGTTTCGATTAAGGTAAATAGCATATATAAACCCCAAAGATTTCTGGCAGTCTCTTTAATTCGTGGTGTTAATTTATCTGGTGCTGGCCCTGGAACTTCGGCCACGAATAACTCTCTACCTCCAATTCCCAGAGTTGGAAGTATAGCAAGGAACATTACAATAATTCCCATTCCACCCATCCATTGGGTTAATGATCGCCAAAACAAAATACCATGAGGTAATTCTTCAATATTATTAAGAACGGATGAGCCTGTAGTGGTAAATCCAGACATGGTTTCGAAAAATGCATCCGTAACAGATGGAATCGCACCACTAAATAGATAAGGTAAACATCCAAATATGGAAAAAATCACCCAAACTAAACTTACAATTATATAACCTTCTCTTTTACCAAGATCCTTTTTAACTCCTTTTGAAATTAGGTAGGCGAAACAACCAACTCCAAAAGTGATCAATCCAGACTTTAGAAAAGCCATACTATCTGGCTCTTTATAAATTAATGCTATAAGCAAAGAAAGAAATAAAAAGAAGCTTTCCCCTACTAGGAGTTTACCCAGAATATTTAAAATAACTTTATACTTGACCACTTTTATTTATTTGAGTGTTGCCCTAAAATATTACACATGCCTTAATAATTTCGAAGTTCGAACATATCATAAATTCTCAAGACATATATTTATTTGAATAGTTTTTCTACTTTTTTAATAGCAGATGGCATTGTGAAAATTACCACTTTATCGTCAGCCATAATTCTTGTATCTCCTGCTGCAATTATACCTTCCTCTCCTCTAATAACACCACCGATATTGGCATCTTCAGGAAAATCGATATTCATAAGGTCGTCTCGAGTAATTTTCGAACCAGGTTTAGCAACCAATTCGACTACCTCAGCATCCGATACCGTTAACCATTTACAGTGCTGCACATCTGCATCCATTGTAAATCGATAAATATAACTCGCCGCTAACAATTTCTTATTAATCATGGTACCAACACCAATATTGTCAGCTAAATCAATGTAATCAATATTTTCCACCTCGGCAATGGTTCTTTTCACTCCCATCTTTTTGGCCAGCAAACAGGCTAAGATGTTAGTTTCTGAATTACCTGTAACAGCTACAAAAGCATCCATCTTATGAATTCCTTCTTCCTTAAGTAATTCCTTATCTCTCCCATCCCCATTAATTACCAAAGTATCTTGAAGTCTATCTGCCAGTTTAAGGCTTTTTTCCTTATCAATCTCCAATAATTTCAAGTTCATTTTCTTGCCTAATTCCATAGCAGTTTTCTGCCCAATTCTACTTCCGCCAAGAATCATTGCATTTTTGATTTCATACTTTTGTTTCCCTGTTAAAAGCATTACTTTTTCCATAATCTCAGGCTTACTGACAACAAATACCAGATCACCTCGAGAAAAACGATTGTGCCCTCTTGGGATTATCGTAGTGTCACCTCGTTTTATTGCAACAGCTCTAAAATCCAAACCTTTAGTCATTTCCGCAACTTCGACCATTGTTTTATCCATGATCTCTGATTTGCTGCTGATCTTTATTCCATATAGTAATAACTTACCACCAGAAAACTCATATATCTGTCGAGTACCTGAACGTGATAAATAACTAATTACTTCCTTAGCTGCTAATCGTTCTGGGTAAATTAATTCATCAATTCCCAAACTACGCAGATATTCTCTGTTTTCCGGTATTAAATACTCTTGATTATCAATTCTAGCAATTGTCTTAATAGCGCCTAATTTTTTCGCCAAAATTGTAGATGTGATATTTGTCTCTTCCGACTGAGTAACAGCGATAAATAAATCTGCTTTTTTTACTTGCGCTTCTTTTAGGTCGTTTAGCGAAGAACTAGAACCTACAATCGTTAATAAATCCAGATGGGAATCAATCTCTTTCAACTTCTCTTCATCACTATCAAGCAATATTATATCATGATCCTGATTACTCAGCATTTTAGCCAAATGAGTACCAACAGCTCCCGCTCCAGCAATTACAATTTTCATAACTTTGTTCCGTTAACAATTAAATGGAATTTCAAGCGGCAAATTAACACATTATCAATCAAAATAAACTGCTATTTGCTGAAAAATATTAAAAGACCAAGCTCTCTAAATTACCAAAATGAATTAAAAAAACAAAGATATCAAACGAAAGCTAATCAATTAGGACATAGTACAATTCTATTCTTTATAGCTGACAAACACAAGCTCCAAAAGTCTGTATATCAACAATGTCAGATTTGTCAACATTCTGGCCTGTCAAAACCTTTTTCCTATCTTTGGGATATAGAGAGGCATCAAAAATAATTTGACAATTAGGATGTTTTTTTGTTAAAATATTTTTCGTTTTAAGCCCGCTTTTGCGATAAATAATAAAATTTGGTTTCAGAGAATTTACAATCTTGTTAATCGATTCTATTTTTTTTCCTATTACCAC
>JADGFH010001135.1 GCA_016743925.1 Labilibaculum sp. | reverse complement strand
GAATAAGACAAATTCCTTTTTTTCATAAAATAAATCTCGCCATCACAATAAGACTGCAATACAGGCAATTATTTATCTTTAGAAGAGAAGGTCAACTTCTTATTGTCACTAATTAGTACTTAATCTTAAATCCTTATACTATGCAAAAGAGCAATTACTTTCATCTTTTACTAGTTTTCCTGATAACACTCTGTTTGGTTAGCTGCGAATACGATATAATTGAACAGGATCAGATTGTAATACCTCCAGATCAGGAAGTTAGCTTTGATAACGATATCATTCCCATTTTCACTTCTGGTTGTACAGATTGTCATGATGGCGGAATTAATCCAGACTTAAGAGCAAATAATGCATACAATGCATTAAATACTGGTGGATACTTAAACCTAGATAATCCAGCTGACAGTAAATTATACAAAGTACTTTTGGAAGGATCACATAGTACAAGAGCATCTGCTGAGGAAAAACAATTGATTCTTGAATGGATAACCCGAGGAGCTAACAACAACTAAAACTTCACACTATGCTTATATCTAAATATACAATTAAGAAATCTACAAAAATCATATATACTTGGTTCTTATCAATTGTCCTATTCTTAACTTTAAGCTTAACAGCAACTCAAAGCTGTTTTGCTCAAGATGATGAATTTGCAAATGAACCTGTATCCGGTACGTTTGAATCTGGATTATTAGGAGAAACACAAACGACAGTAACTCCATATGCAGGAGAATTTGGTCTGCATGTTCAACATCGATTCGGACTTATTGAAAATGGAATAGAAGATGTATTTGGAATCTATTCAACCTCAAACATTCGAATGGGTATTGATTATGGTATTACTGAAAAATTCATGCTAGGATATGGATATACTAAAGAATACAAACTTCAGGAATTTCATGGTAAATACAGAGTTTTAAGTCAAACTGAATCTAATTCTATACCTGTTTCGGTTGCTCTCTATGGTAATTTATCAATTAATTCACAAGACGACGAAGTTTTTGGCAATGACTACTCCTTTTCAGATCGCGTAGGATATTTCTCACAAGTAATAGTTGCTAAAAAGTTTAATGAAACTTTCTCATTGCAATTTGCACCAAGCTTTACACATTTTAATAAAACGGATTCATTAGTTGAGCATGATAAATTTGCTCTAAGTTTATCTGGTAGAGCCAAAGTAAGTTCTTCAATGTCTTTGTTTTTTGAATACGATCAGCCATTAAATATTGACGACATGAGAGAATTTGCCAATTCAGATCAAACAGATCCTGAAGCAAACTTATCTTTTGGTATGGAAATTGGTACTAGTACTCACGTATTCCAAGTGTTTATGTCGAATTATGAGGGAATTACACCGCAAAGGAATATATTATATAACAAAAATAAAATTGGAGATGGAGATTTCCTACTTGGTTTTAACATCCTAGTAAGATTCTAGTTAATTCTCTCATTTAAAAGAAATTACTTATGAAAACATTCAAATTTTTTATTCTAATTGCGATCGTCCTTGTTGGATTTGCATTTACGGTACAGCAAAAGAAAGCTGAAGCTTGGGAAGTTCCTGCTGAGTACAAAAGCATGGAAAATCCTATTGCGAATGATAAAGCAAGTGTAAATAAAGGTAAAATGG
>JADGFH010000411.1 GCA_016743925.1 Labilibaculum sp. | reverse complement strand
GCGGTGGAGTGACTGTAGATAAATCTCTTCATTAAATTTCCACAAAATTTTACGGAAACATTTTTGAAAAATATTATAAATTTATAATGATATGAAAAGAAGAGGGTTTTTAAATAAATTAGGATTATTAGGAATTACACTTGCGGTCATGCCTACTATTTCCTCAGCATCAATTTTTTCAAAGGTAAAATATTCACTGTGACTGAAAAGTTATGATAGGGAGAAGTGCATTCTGAGATGGAATAAATTGTGTGGTAAAAGGGGAGCTGGAAAAAAAGCTTTTAAATATGTTGGCCCAGAAAGCGGAAAACCCAATGTTTTAATATATGGTGATTCAATATCTATAGGATACACTGAATCTGTTCGTGAAGTATTAAAAGATGAAGTAAGTGTATTCAGAATTAAAGGAAATGGTGGTCCTACAACGCGATTTATCCGTTCGATGGATAAAATGCATAAGACCATGTTTTACTCATCGTTAAATGAGGGATGGGATTTTGAGTGGGATCTCATTCATTTTAATGTAGGCTTACACAATTTGAAATACGTTAATAATGAAGGCAAATATGATATTGTAAATGGAGCTGTAGTTTCTACATTGGAAGTTTATGCTGAAAATTTGAGAACTATTATTGAGTATTTGCAAAAGGAATATCCGAAAGCCAGATTGATATTTGCAACTACTACTACTACTACTACTACTACTACTACTACTACTGTGCCAGAAAATGCTCTTGGAAGAAATGCTGGTGATAGTGTAAAATATAATAATGCTGCTTTAAATGTTCTAAAAGATTACCCTGCTATAGCTATTAATGATTTATATGCTTACACAAAATCAAATCATGAAGAATGGCGCAAAAGTTTAACGAATGTGCATTATAACGATACCGGCAAAGTAGAGCAGGGCAAAGAGGTGGCAAGGGTAATTAAAGCGATCCTTCAGTAGGAAGTAATCTAAAGATATTAGTATAATATGAATTATATGAAAAGAATTAATTGTGTTATTGCAATAATGCTAATAACTTATCTAGGAAATGCGCAAAGTATTTCAACAGAATCGAAAAGGCTAATTAACGATTGGCAATTTCTCAAACAAGATCTTGGTGGGGTTTGGGAAGCTATTCGTCCAGCCAAAGACGGAAAACCAGAAACTGTACCAATTTGGGCAGAAGTTAGTTTACCACATTGTTTTAATGCTGAAGATGCCGTTGACCCGGGTGTAAATTATTACCAGGGACCAGGGTGGTACAGAACTGCTTTGGATATTAAAAATCCATATAAAAATGGAAGAACCTTATTGCATTTTGAAGGAGCTGGGCAAAAAACGGAGGTTTATGTTGGTCTAGATAAAGTTGGTAGCCATGTAGGTGGTTATGACGAATGGACAGTGGACATTACTGATTGTATTTCAAAAGCAGTGAATGAAAATGGGAAAATACCTCTTTCAATTCGTTGCGATAATTCTCGCGATTTGGAAATGATACCTTCTGATTTGTCCGATTTTAATATTTATGGTGGATTGTATCGATACGTAAACCTTGTTTATGTACCAGAAACTTATATAACTCAAGTACATGCAAAATCGACTTTACAAGGAAAATCAAATGGAGAGATTCTCTTAAATATTGATTTATTGAATGGCTCTGGTAAAAAGATGGATTTTACAATTGAGGTAAAAGATGCTCGAAAAAACAAAGTGTATGAAATTCAACTGTCAACTAACACGAATAAGCTGGAACATGATTTTCCACTTAAAAATGTTGAGAAATGGTCGCCCGATAGCCCTGTACTATATAGTATAGAGATTAAAACCATTGGCGAAAATAGTGGGCAAATCTATACGGATAAAATTGGTTTTCGGGAATTTGAATTTAAAAAGAATGGGCCATTTTATTTAAATGGAAAACGCTTGTTACTAAGAGGTACTCATCGGCATGAAGATCATGCTGGTGTTGCCGCTGCTATGACGGAGAAAATGATTCGTAAGGAGATGTTGTTGATGAAGGATATGGGTGTCAACTTTATTCGGTTGGCACACTATCAACAATCATCAATCGTTTTAAATTTGTGCGATAGTCTTGGAATAATGGTATGGGAAGAAATTCCTTGGTGTCGAGGAGGTCTTGGAGGCGATATTTACAAAATGCAAGCAAAGAGAATGCTTACCAATATGATCAATCAGCATTACAATCATCCATCAATAATAATTTGGGGATTGGGTAATGAAAATGATTGGCCTGGAGATTTTCCTGAATTCGAAAAAAGGAAGATTCGGGTTTTTATGAAAGAGTTACATGATTTAGCTCATAGCTTGGATAAGGAGCGAAAAACGGGAATTAGAAGGTGTGATTTTTGCAAGGATATTGTAGATGTTTATTCACCATCGATTTGGGCTGGTTGGTATCGTGGAAAGTTTACCGAGTACAAAGATGTTTCCAATAAAAATAGATTAGAAGTAAACCATTTTTTCCATATGGAATGGGGTGGTAGTGGCCATGCAGGACGTCATGATGAAAATCCAGACAAAGGTTTAGAGAATATTCAAACAGGGCAAGGTGCCGATGAGCGTGCAGGAGATGCATCATTAGTAGGTGGTAGTGCAAGAGTATCGAAAGATGGAAATTGGTCAGAAACCTATATCTGTAATTTATTCGATTGGCACCTGAAAGAACAATTGACTATGCCATGGTTAACGGGTGCTGCTCAATGGGCATTTAAAGATTTCTCGACACCGGTTCGACCTGACAATCCGATTCCTTATATGAATCAAAAAGGAGTGGTAGAGCGTGACCTAACACCTAAGGAAAGTTATTACATTTTTCAATCTTATTGGACAGAAAAACCAATGATTCACATCTATGGACATAGCTGGCCAACACGATGGGGGAAAGAAAATGATTCGCGTTTAGTGAAGGTATATTCAAACTGCAAAAAGGTTGAACTTTTTTTGAATGGAAAAAGTTTGGGAATTAAAAAACGAGATACTGAAATATTCCCAGCCTGTGGATTATATTGGACTGTACAATTTAAAAAAGGTCAGAATGAATTAATTGCCGTTTCTGCTGTAAGTGGGAAGGAAATTAAAGATACGATAAGTTTGGTTTATCAGACTGAAGAATGGGACAAAGCTTCACAGCTTGAATTAAAGGAAATTTTAATTGATGAGAGTTACAGTTGGCTAGAAGTTAGAGCATTGGATAAGAATAATAATTTGTGTCTTGATGCTTGCAATAAGGTTAGTTTTTATGTTATCGGAGATGCAGAATTAATTAAAAATCAAGGAACGGTGCGTGGTTCTCAGAAAGTAGAATTATGCAATGGAGTAGCTAAAATAAAAGTAAAGCATTTTGGTTTGAATTATTCCTACGCGGTTAAGTCAATAGGACTTAAAACGTGTGTATTACAAACTAAAAACCAATAGTAGATTAATTTATCCAAGTGAATCTGTATTGTAATGAAAGGTCAATAATAAAGAGAAGGAAAATATACTTTGAGTTTTGTATCAATCGTTTTTAAAATATATTGCTACTCAATTAAATGGCAAATAATGGAAGTTTTCCTCGTGAATTGAAACGTACAAAACTTTATGACTATTTAATATAGATGCCTTTGTCAATTTGGTACAGATTTTACCTACACCAAATGATAATTTGTTTGAGTATATAACCAAAGATGATAAATCATTAAAATTGGGGATCGAGTTTGTCTACCCATATATTATAGACAAGTCGAAATGGTATATACAAAAGACATTTACATATGGGATCAATGGGCAACATGCAGGACAGCGTGCTACAATAGATTTTACTGATTATGAAAATTGCAAAAATCAAAATATTTCACACTAATTATTACAAAATGAAAATTAAATATTTATTTAGTGCATTGGCATTTGTATTATGGGTTGGCAACAGCACAGCTCAAGGTCAAAATCACGAAGTTTTTTACGAATCTCCTGAATATGAGGAAGTGTGGATTCAACCAAGCCTTCATCCCGATCGTATTATGTTAAATTATGGTGCTGATCCCACCACAACTGCCAGCACTACCTGGAGAACTAACACCGAGATTGATACCGTATATGCCGAAATTGCAAAAGCAACTGCGGCTCCTAAGTTTTGGAGAACTGCAAAACGTTTTACGGCTAAAACCACATTGCTAGATGGTAGTAAGGTAATGGATGCCGGAATAGTGGCCAATTATCATTCAGTTACTTTTAATGACTTAGAGCCCAATATGCTTTATGGCTACCGTGTTGGCGATGGCGAACATTGGAGCGAATGGTTTCAGTTTAAAACTGCATCTGAAACCAACGATAAATTCTCATTTTTATACATGGGCGATGCCCAGAACGATATCTTTGACCTTTGGTCACGCACATTGCGTATGGGTTTTCAGAAAGCACCTTTTGCACGTTTCATAGTTCACGCAGGAGACCAAACAGGTGATCCTCATGGTGAAGAAGAATGGGAAGAATGGTTTAGAGCAGGTAGTTTTATCCACAGTATGATACCAAGTATTCATACACCAGGTAGTGCCCACCAGTATGGACCTCTTTATGAAGGACAAGATGATTCTCTGGAGCAATTAAGTATTCAATGGCGTCCACAATTCACCTTGCCCGAAAATGGTCCGAAGGGTATTGATGAACTAAAAGAAACCGCCTATTATATGGATTTTCAGGGAGTGCGAATGATTAGTGTGAATTCCTGCGTATACCTCGAAGAACAAGCAGAATGGTTGAAAGAAATATTGGCCAATAATCCTAACAAATGGACTATTGTCACCTATCACCACCCGTTCTATCCAATTTCAAGAAATCGTTCAAATTCAAAAAGGAGAGAGTTGCTAAAACCAATCTTTGACGAATTTCACGTAGACCTTGCGCTTCAAGGGCACGACCACGCTTATGCTCGTGGACGGGCTACAGAGAATAATCTTGTTTCGGGAACGAATAACCTCGACCAAACCGGTACAGTCTATGTTGTATCGTCAGGCGGAGGAAAAATGTATAATTTAAGCCGCCCAGAAGGATGGTGGGAGCAATGGGGAGCAAAACAAGATCGTAATGGTGAAAATACACAACTGGTGCAAGTGATTACGGTTGATCACGGTACTCTCCACTATAAATCCTATACTGCTACTGGCGAGTTATACGATGCCTTCGACCTAATCAAAAATGAAAAAGGGCCAAATACACTTGTTGATCGCCAAAGTGAATGTATAGACGCTCGCTATTTTAACAATACCATTGCCTATTAAAAACGCCGTTTTAGCGAAATACAAAGGTTTTGAGATTGATTTAAGCAAAGTAAAGAAAGATTTCGATTCAGATATTGGAATTTACTATGAAATTGATTTGGAAAATGATAATACCGAAGTCGAACTTGAAATAAAAATAACTGAGGCAGGAGTAATCTTTGAAGAAGAGTATGACTGATAGAAGAATTGAGTATTTTACAGGATATATAGATGATAAATTTTAAATAAAATAAAGCACGAACGCACAACAATGTATATACAAAATAGGCGAAACAGTAGTAAATTCAAGGGTTGTAATCCGCTCCAAATTTGTAACGGCTTGATAAGTTTGAAGCCCGTAATCGCCTACTTTGCATATATTCAACGATAAAAGAATAATTAAGAAATAATGATCTGTTATGGAATGTGATAAAAAAGCGG
>JADGFH010001134.1 GCA_016743925.1 Labilibaculum sp. | reverse complement strand
TCCTTTTACTTCTGCAACATCCATTAAAGGATTGTCCTGATTAGCAGTTGAACTAACAACTAATTTGCCATCTGATTGTTTTACCAACCAAGCCCAACCTGAACCAAAACGTGTAGCAGCAGCTTTGGAAAATTCTTCTTTAAATGATTCAAATGATCCAAAATCCTTTTCAATTGCCAACATAAGATTTCCAGAAGGCTTTCCTCCTCCATTTGGAGACATTACTTGCCAAAATAAATCGTGGTTGTAAAAGCCACCTCCATTATTTCGAACAGCAACTGAATGTTTTGAAATATTTGATAAAATTTCTGTAATGCTTTGCCCTTCTAGATCTGAACCTGTTACAGCAGCATTTAAATTATTTGTATAACCAGCGTGATGTTTTGAATGATGGATTTCCATTGTTCTTGCATCAATATGTGGTTCTAAAGCATTGTAAGAATATGGTAATTCTGGTAATTTAAAGGCCATATATTGTAGGTGTTTTTATCGTAATTATTATCTATTTTTTTAACACTAAAACAAAGCTAATTTTTATCTAGATTAAATCCAAACTATTTAAAGACTTTTTTGTCTTTTATTTTTTAGTAATACACAACCTTTCTTACATCAAAGATTTTTAGCTACTTTCGTGGCTTCAATATTTATATTCTTGTGAACAAACGAATTCTAAAAATAGCAATTCCTAACATTATCAGTAATATCACAATTCCTTTATTAGGTGTTGTAGATCTTGCTTTAATGGGACATTTAGGTGAAGTAGATTTTATTGGTGCCATCGCTTTGGGTGGAATCATATTCAATTTTCTTTATTGGGGTTTTGCCTTTTTAAGAATGGGAACTACTGGAATAACAGCGCAAGCTTATGGTGCAAGAAATTTAAGCGAAACCATTCTATCCTTATCTAGAGCATTATTAGTTGCACTTATTGGTAGCACTTGTATTTTACTATTGCAAGTCCCAATTGCGGAACTTAGCTTTTACTTTATCGATAGTGAGGAATCTGTTGAAACTATAGCTAAATCGTACTATTACATTCGTGTTTGGGCTGCTCCAGCTACTATCGGCTTGTATGCCTTTACGGGTTGGTTTATTGGCATGCAAAATTCAAAAATCCCAATGATTATTGCCATTGTGAGCAATATCGTTAACATCTCCTTATCGAGTTATTTCGTATACGGAATGAATTTAGATGCAAGAGGTGTTGCCTTAGGAACCGTTATAGCACAATATTGTGGCTTGTTTATCGCAATATTCTTTGTTCTTCGATTTTATCGTCGTCTATTTCATTACTGGAGTAGAAAAGGAATGATGAAAATTACTGAATTGAAAAACTTTATCGCGATTAATAAAGATATTTTTATTCGCACCCTTTGCATTATTTTCGTGTTCACTTTTTTCACAACGGAATCGGCAAGTGCCAACAAAACAATACTGGCTGTTAATTCCTTACTGCTTCAATTTTTATTCATTTTTTCTTACTTCATGGATGGATTCGCCTTTGCCGCAGAAGCACTGGTTGGAAAGTTTATTGGTGCAAATAATAAAAACGGACTAAAAAGAGTAATTCGCCTGCTATTTTTATGGGGAATTGGAATCAGCTTGGCATTTACCGTTTTTTATGGTACTACC
>JADGFH010000410.1 GCA_016743925.1 Labilibaculum sp. | reverse complement strand
TAACCTTTACAAGCTCCTTTTTGTCATTATTCAAACTACCACCTATTCCAATTTTAAAAACTACACTAATTGGTTCGTCTACATAGTTCTTAATCGTATCACTATCATAGTCTAAATTTAAATACTTAATCGTATCAACAAAAGTATAAGCAAATATCTCTTGAAGTTCACGCATGTCAGCGGACGTAGATTCAGAGCTAATTATCGAAATTTCTTTAACAAATTGCTCATCATTTTCCCATTCTTCTTGAAAACAACCATAAAATATTGTTGTCATCAATCCTATAATTAAAATATATCTAATTTTCTTCATATCTATTACCATCCTGGATTTTGTTGAATTGTTCCCCAATGATTTGCTACCTCAGAATATGGAAGAGGTAAGAAATATTGATTTTGCTTAAATGTGTATGAATCTATTTTATATCTGTCATAAAATTCAGCATCAGTAGCAATGTATTTTTGCCCCCATACTCCGCCACCAAGACCTATTGTATTCCCATTTTGATCGGTTTTAGCATTTGCTGCATCCTTCCATCTGCGCATATCCGTATATCTTTTTACCTCACCAGCAAATTCAATTTGCCTTTCAGTTTTGATGATTGCTCGTAAAAGCTCCTGATCTTTTTCTTTGACAGCTGGTAATCCTGCTCTAAATCTTACTCTATTTAGATAAGTTAATATATCTGCATTACCAGGATCGTACTCATTTAAAGCCTCTGCATAACTTAAATATACCTCAGCCATTCTAAAGTAAGGGTACTGTTTTGAAGTGTTACCACTTGCTTTTGTATCTTTCGAACCAACCCATTTTACAAATGAATATCCGGTTTTTGTACTTGGTCGATCTGTTTGTATGTATCCGTCTGGCTGCAAACTAGCAAAATTACTATAATAGTAAGGCTGGTCTTTATTGTTTTGCTTCTGTCCTCTACCTGTAAAACCAATAATAGCATAAAAACGTGCTTCTCGATTCAAAACTCTGGATGGAACAGGAGCTGAAAAATCAGTTGCTGCAAGAAAATCTGTTTGTATTGGAATCTCCTCTTCACTCTCTACGCCTTTAATATAGTAGCCATCACTTTCTGTAGCGAAACTAATATCATTGTACAGTTCTGTTGCTTCGTTTATCGTTTGTCCATTATTCATATGAAATGCATCAACCAATTCTTGCGTTGGTGCAAAAGCATTAGATACACCTTCATTTGCCTCACGTTGTCCACGTGGCCATCCAACTGATGTCAATAATGAAGTATTCGCAGGCAATTGCCAAATTACTTCCTGATTCCAATAATCATCACCGCCTGTAAATAAACCTTTATACGATCTATATGGATCAATACCCGCCGGACCATCAGGATAAGCAACATCATTCCCTTCGAAATCTCCTAAAGGAATTGTCACATAATCATCGTTTGTCGGAACCGTATATAATTCATATTTACCTAAATCTATAATCGCTTTATAGGCAGCTGCTGCTTTTTCCCATTTATTTGCTTCATAAGTAAGAGGAAATAAATTATCCCCAGCATTGTTTACAAAGGCAGTATAATCTGTATTACCGTTAAATAAAGGACTTGCGGTGAGCAATAATATTTTGGCTTTCACTGTCATCGCAATTGCTTTTGTTGGTCTTCCAAAATTTTCCTCGATCAGTTCACTCTGCTCAGGTAATTGTTCTATTAATTCATCCAGTTCATCAATTATCCATTTAGCACTCTCGTCAATCGACAAACGTTCCGTATTGTAATTTCCTGTTGCATAATCAACAGAGTAATCAGAAATCACGATTGGACCATAGTGCTCGAACAATAATGAATGTAAAAAAACTCTTACAAATCGCACATCATTTACATACTCATCTAACTCATTAGTTGCTAATGTTTTATCCTTACAGTCTGGTGCATGATTCATAAAAACATTACACCTTCTTATACCCGCATAAGAATCCTTCCAAAGATAAAGTCCAGCTGTTAATCTATCAGGACTAAATAATCCTCTACCAAATGTTAAAGAAGCATAATTATCTAAGCCTGGGTAAAACTCATCAGCCATTCCAAATACGTTACTTGAATGATAACTCGTACTTATAGGAATCGTTCCGAAACACCCCGCCCAACTTTTACGTAAATTGGCGCGTGTATCGTAGGTATTATTTATATCATCTACTTCGTGTAGGTATTCTTCACTTTCAAGGTATTCACACCCACTTAAAATGATTGTTAAACCTACGAATAGTATTAAAATTTTCTTCGTCATCATTTTTTAAAGTTTAAATTTAAATTCAACACCTAATGTAATACCTCTTTTTAATGGATACGCTGAAGGACTATGTTGTTCAGGATTCCAATCTTTAAATTTTGAAAATGTCGCAACATTGTCCATCCTTGAATAAACATATATGTTTTTAAAGGTTGAATTTTCTTTTTTTTGTTTAAAATAGTACCCCAATTCAATATCAGCAATTCGAATATAACTGGCTTCCTCCATCCAATGCGTACTCATTTGAGTATTATTAAGATTCTCCTTGCCATAAGCTAATCGTGGATAGCGAGCATTTAAATTTTCAGTAGCTACGATACCGGAATAAGAAGCAGGTGTATAGTGATCATTTACGGCTGGCATATATAATGCACCAATCTTACCATTTGCAAAAGGCATTCTTGTTGAATTTAAATACCTGTACATCTCTGCCTTACCTAAAATACGAGTAGAAAACACCCAGTTTTTATATCCTAAATCGATTGCTAAACTATAATTCCATTTTGGATTCGAATTTCCTAACCAAAGCCGATCTTGAGGCGTAATTACACCATCATTATTGACATCTTTATATTTAAGATCTCCAGGTTTAACATCTGACCATGATTGAACAGGGCTATTATCAATATCATTCTGATTCTTAAAGTAACCTAAAGCTTTATATCCTTGCACACGCCCCCAATCTAAACCGATACCACTCTGGTAGGGTACTCTTGGGTTAGTTTGCCCATTTTCAACTATTGTTGTTTTTGAATAGCTTACTAAGGCTTTAATGTAATTAATTTGAAAATCACCAAAATCTTTACTATAATTTACATCCAATTCATATCCTTCTACATTCGTTTCTCCTAAATTCGCTTTTGGTGTCGAAGTTAAACCCGCAGTCATTGGTATATTACTTAAGCCGATTAACTGATCAATGCGCTTATTTTTAAAATAATCAGCGATTATTTTAAAATCCTTGAATAAGGTAAATTCCACTCCTAAGTCTAACTTTTGATCTTTACCCCATGTTAAACCAAGCTGTTCTAGACGGCCCTCTCCAACACCACTTATACTTTCCCCTTGACTTCCATCTTCACCATATCCAAACCGATATCCAGGAATATTAGCAATGGTCGCTAAATATTGAAATCTTTGCGTGTTATCACTTGTTCCTACAATTCCATAACTTGCACGAATTTTAAAGAAATCAATAACATGTCTTAAATTATTCCAATAGGGTTCGGTACTTAAAATATAACCAACACCTACACTAGGAAAAGGTGCATAACGATTTTTTGGCGTAAACAACTGACTACCACTAAGGCCATAACTAGCGTCAAAAAAGTATTTATTTTTATAATTTATAGTTGCCCGCATACTGGATTGGTTATTTCTAGTAGGCAAACCATTAATCAATCTTTGAATATCGTCATCGCCTCCAGGTCTATCATTTAACACCTCATCTTGCTTGTACATGGCGAATGCAGTAAGATTCCAATCCTTGTAAGATCTAGCCCAATTTACATTAAACTGCAATTCAACCAATCGATTACCTCTCCCATCACCATTTTCTAATTGCATTTTTTCATTTACACCAGGAGTGCTATTTTCAGTCTGCAAATTTCCTTCTTGATCGTATGGCGTTAAGCCGGGCTGATGTTGTTCATAATCCCTGTAAAAAAGATGTCTGTATTCATTTTCTTTCGTAAAACTAACTACCGCCTTTGCTTTCAGATTTTTAGTAATAAAATCTAACTTCTGAGAAACATTTAAATTCGTGCTAAATTTATTACTGTAAGCTCTTGAAAATCCAGTTCTGTTTAACAAGCTATATGGATTATCGATACCAGACGGTTCAACAGGAGCTTCCCCATTACTATATTTATCTGGAAATAAAGTTGGATTAACAACATACATCGAATTTAGTATAACTCCTGTTCCAGCTCCAGGTTCAGTAATCTTATTATAGTTCCCATTCATACCTATTCCAATACTAGTTGTACTAGATACATCTGCTACAATATTTGATCGAAAATTGAATCCACTATAACCAGCATTAGCATCATATTTTTCCAAATCGCCATTAAACATTCCCTCTTCGTTGAAAAAACCGCCACTAATAAAGTAACTTACAACATTACTACCACCACTGATATTAAAGTTACCTTTTTTGGCTATGTTGTTTTTTCTGATCATACTTTTCCACCAATCGACATTTGGATAAAAATCGTTATTATCATCTCCGAATTTTTCAATATCAGAACTAGAATATTCCAATTTTTCTCCTCTTACGGCTCGTGCTTCATTTAGCATGTTAGCGTAATCTACAGAATTCGCCCAATCAGGTTTATAGGTACTATTATTCATTGTCGTACTTAATGAAACGCTAACTCGAGGTTTTGAACCTAAACTTCCTTTTTTAGTTTCAATAAGAATAATACCGTTTGCCCCTTCAAGTCCATACACAGCAGTAGCAGATGCATCTTTTAATATCGAAAATGATGCTACATCATTTGGGTCAACATCATCTATCGATCTTCTTAATCCATCGATTAAGATTAGTGGATTCGAATTTCCTGTTACCGAATTGATACCACGAATAATGAATTGTGCTCCATCTTTACCTGGCTCTCCCGTTTGTTGGGTGAAAGTAACACCAGATACTCTTCCTGCTAAACTTGTACTAAGACTTCGAGATGGTGTAATTAAAGCTTCAGGAGCAATGGTACTAATAGCACCAATTACAGATTCTTTTTTCACTGCACCTGTAGCCGTAATCACAACTTCATCTATAGCTTCCGAATCAGACTTTAGTACTACATTTATATTACTAAACGATTTACGGTCTAGGTTTTTAATCTCAATAATTTCTTCGGCAAAGCCAAGAAATCTAAAGTGTAACTCCGAGTTAATAGGAACACTAGATATCAGAAAATTACCATCTATATCGGTAAGTGTACCAATTGATGAGTTCCCTTTTACAAAAACAGCAACACCTGGAATCGACTGCCCTTTTTCATCAACAACTCGACCTATTAAAGTAGCTGTTTTTTTATCTTCCTGAAGATTCTTTGCTTTTGCTATTTCAACTGCTGCTGCCTTCTTTACAATTACGTAATGATCGACAATTTCGTAAGTTAAATTCGTTCCTTCTAAGCATTTCTCAATCGCATTTTCAACATTGATATCATTAAAAGAAATGTCTACTTTGTCGAGCTCTTTTAGATCAGAAGAATAATATATAAATCTGTAAGAACTCGATTCTTCTAGCTGGTTAAATATCTGCTCGATAGTAGCAGATTTCTGTTCCATGCTTACTCTTCCATTTTGCGAATAGCCTTCCGCCATCGTTTGAAAAGTTATTACCACTAAAAAAAATAATGTTAGCTTCATAGTCAGCAATAGTTTGCACTGCTTCCACCAATGGCAGGAGCCTTGTTTCCAATTTTTTTTCATACATTTGTAAAGGTTTATGAG
>JADGFH010001133.1 GCA_016743925.1 Labilibaculum sp. | reverse complement strand
ATGTTATAGAGTTTTTAAAGACTATGAGACTGCTTAAGAGTTCAATTTCTATAGAAAAGAAATTTTATGAAGGTTATACTAAGAATAGAAGTGTAATGGAGGGCTTACACTCTATTATCTCCTATATGTATGATTTGAATCCTTATCGTTCACGAGGATATGAATTTTTGCTAGGTAAAATTCCTACAAAAAAAACGAACTCAACATATAAAAGATGGCATATGTATCTTAGGTGGATGGTAAGACACGATAACTTAGATATGGGGCTTTGGTTAAAAATTAATAAAAAAGATTTATTAGTACCTCTTGATACTCATACCTTTAAAGTTGGACAAAAATTTGGATTAATACAAAGAAAAAGTTATGATTTTAAAGCCGTTTTAGAATTGACAGAAGCATTTAGAGAGTTGGATTTTGATGACCCTGTTAAATTTGATTTTGCACTATATCGCATTGGGCAGGAGAAAAAGTTATAAAGTATGTACTAAATTAACCTTTGATTAATGCCAAAAGTTATTGCAATGCCCCTCGGTTGGTGGCTTTTGAGTAGTTGATTTTGCTACTGTGCCAACTACTGTGCCAAACTACATTCCTAAAATTTTCTCAATTCGAGAAACGTCTTGCTCATCCTCAATATAGTGCGAATAAACTTTGTTAATCATGTCAAGCGAAGAATGTCCTAAAAAATATTGAACTAAAGTAGGATTTTCTTTCGCTTGTAGCAGTAAACTCGTAAAAGTATGTCTCGTTACATGGGGGGTAGTTTTTTCGTATCCCACTTTTTCAAGAAGTAACTTAAAGCTTCTGTTTATAGAAGCATACGCTACACCAATAATCCTGCTATCTAAATTCCCTCTCTCTTTGTCATTCAGGAACTCTTTAAGTGGTTTCATAAGTGCTATTCTGCGACTTTTGCCATTTTTAGGAGTGTTTTCGATTGTCTTTTGGACTATCGTTCTCTCTATTAAAATACTGTTTTCACTAATATCTTTCCATTTTAGTGCAAGTATCTCATTTGGTCTTGCCCCTGTAAAAAATGCAAAGAATAAAAATAATTTCAGTTCGCCCTCTGCTTTGTTTAGTAAATTGTGCATCTGGAGGAGTGAAAAAGGCTTTTTCTCTTTATTCTTTACCTTTGGCTTTTTAACAAAAGTTACGGGGTTCTTGTCAATTATTTCAAGTCTAATAGCCTCTTTGAAAGCCATTTTGATAGGTACAATGTATAGAGAAATCGTAGCACTTGATAAGCCCTCTTTTTTAAGAGTTCTAACATACATATCAATATCTCTAATTCTTGTTGTTTCTAAGTCAACATCACCCATTATTTTAAAGAACTTATTTATAGCAACTTCGTATGTCTTAAAAGTGCTTATTTTTTTCTCTTCTTTTGTCTCGTCAAGCACCATTTCAGTAAATTTTGAAAGTTTATAACCACTTGGGCGTAAATTTCTCTCTAACTTTAGCTCAATTTGTGGTATAATATTTCGATAAACATACGATACATTTTTCCGTGTATCTTCGAGATGGAGTGATTTCCTCACTCTTTTCTCACCCTCTTTATATTCTACATTTAAAGTTTCTTTTCCCTTATGGTTCCTGGTATACAGCTTTACTTTCATCTAATTTCCCTGTCTAATCT
>JADGFH010000409.1 GCA_016743925.1 Labilibaculum sp. | reverse complement strand
CTACTAAATAGAATCGTAGAAGTAGGATCTTTAAACAGTTTATCTGGTAATGAAAACCAAAAACCAATCCCCAACAGCAAAAATGCCAACATGAAAATGCGGCATTTTTTACTTTGGCAATATTTTATTTTTGGTAAGTTCATTTTATTTCACAACCTCAACCCATTGACCTGGTTTACGAGCATTAACACGATCATCGTACATGGCTTCGCAATTTACGGTTGGCAAGTAATATTTACCTACGTAAGCCGCATTCAATGTCATCGTAAATATTTTATTTTCATTGCGTTTCAAATCGAAATAAGTATAAACTCTATCATCTCGAATATCCTGATAAGTAGGCTGATCTGATTTACTAACCTCATCGACATCTCCAAAACGAGTGTTAACAATTTCCCATCCTGAAGGGAAAATTTGAGTTAATGCCATTTGCTCGTAGTCGTCCATAATACCTGGATGATTCAGCCGAACTTCAACTTTAAAATCTGTTCCTTGCTGCAATTTCTTCACATCAATCGAATTTCCATTCATATCCATGTAAACAACATTCATCTTCAAATTCTTTTCGGCAGATGTTTGATCTCCTGTCTCTGGAATTCCACTCATACTTACACGTGCGTATAATATTCCATCCGATTTATTGGTAATATTTACCTTAGGCTTA
Organism: Labilibaculum sp.; assembly: GCA_016743925.1. Classification (GTDB taxonomy): domain Bacteria; phylum Bacteroidota; class Bacteroidia; order Bacteroidales; family Marinifilaceae; genus Labilibaculum. The sequence continues at coordinate 5,062 of JADGFH010000409.1, read as the reverse complement.
CCTGAAGTTAAATCCAAAGGAATTTGAATTACTGGATTATCAGTAGATAATTCTTCCGTTTGTTTCCCGTTCAGCGAATAGGAAATATTTAATTGTTTAGACTCCCCGCGACCAGCAAATTCGGCCATACCAATTAGACAGAAAGCTGTGGTTTGCGTACTCATCCAAGATTTCCCCGAAAGTTCTTCCGATAACTTCTGCACCATTGGAAAAGCGACTGTTCTCTTATCAAGTAAACTTAGGGTTTCTAAAATCATTGCTCTATCACGAGTATCGGAACCAAATGAACCCGAATGTTCGCGATAAGCTTTTACTTCTGTCCCTAGATTTTCTATTAATTTTTCGGCAACCTCTTTTTGTCCAATCAACTGATATGCTGCTGCCAACCTCCATTTCGCTGCAGGAGAAAGCTTTGCTTGTTCTCTTAACCTGTTCATCGATGCCAAATCTGGATCTGATGCCACAGCCAATGTGTACAAACGGTATGCTTGTAATAAATCATGACGAGAATAATAAACGCCACCTCTATACGAAGAACTTTCCCATCTCTTAGCTGCTGATTTTTGGTATCGCAACCATGCTGATTTTAATCCCATCGGTAATGTGTAGCCTAACTCTTCTGCTTTAAGCATAAAATGCCCTGCATAACTAGTTCCCCAATCATTTCCATCATTTCCTCCTGGCCAATAAGAAAATCCGCCATCAGGAATCTGGAAGCTTAATAATCTGTTTAAGCCAGCTTGAACATTGGTATTAATTTCTGTTTTCTGATCTGCAGACAATTTCACCACTTTATCTAAAAACAATTGTGGAAATACAGAAGAAGTAGTTTGTTCGATGCATCCATGAGGATATCCGATAAGGTACTCTAAACGACGACCAAAATCGATTGGAGGAATATTAGAAAGTTCTAGCACTCCTTTATTTGTTCCTTGCATTCCTGGTAATTGCAGAAGTTTGTTCCAACCTGCACCAGCTTTTAATAATGTATCATTCACATTTACCACACGTGGATTTGGATTACGAACATCCAATTCGATATCGTAAGATGTTTTTACATTACCACTTTCAGCCAATACTTTTACTTTAGCAATACCCAAACGAGATGCTACTTTCAAATCGAAATCAATTACCTGCTCACCTACTTCATTAAATGTGATACTCTTCTCTAGGCTACCTTCTGATGTTAAAAATTCATTTGGCATCACCTTAATTTTCACATTCTTAATCTTAGGATCCATTGCAAAAACCGTAACTGGAAATTTTACTGATTCACTCGGACCAACAACTCTAGGAAGTGTTGCCAAAATCATTAATGGCTTGCGAACTTGTGTAGTTTTTTCGGCAGAACCATAAGCTCCTCTGTAACCAGAAACAACCATAGTACGAACAGAACCAACGTAATTTGGCATGGTAATTTTGTGCAATTTACTATCACCAGCATAAAGCGTATAAGGGCCATAAAACATTACAACAGGCTTAAAGCGATTTGCTTTTGCTTGTTTTTTATTTCCAGCATCCTCATCACCACCAATGGCAAAGGCTTTTTCTAATCTTGCACCGTACGCTCCCATTACCAAATCGTACATATCCCAAGTTTTTACACCCAATGCTTCTCTTGCATAAAAGGTATTCCACGGGTTCGGCGTTCTAAAACGAGTTAGATCCAACAATCCATCATCAACAACAGCCAATGTATAAGTCATTGCTTTACCTTCCTTTTCGGATACGGTTACCTCAAATTCTTTCTCTGGTTCCAATACATCTGGCATGTCGATTACTGGATTTAAGCGAGTATTCGGATCTTCCACTAAAATTGGAATTACACCATACATTCTAATAGGCAAATCATTTTCGGTTTGAGCATGTGGCTGTACCAAAGTTACACTCACATAGGCATTCGGAGCCATTTCTGAAGTAATATCAAATGAAAATTCCGATTCTCGTGATTTTGTATCTACCCAAAAGGCTTGCAACACTGTTGCTCCTGTTTCAATACTAACCAAAGCTTTTCCTGATTTTGAAGACGGAATGGTTACGGTAGCTTTTTCGCCGACCTTGTACTTGTCTTTATCGGAAGTAAAAGAAAGCATGCTAGCATTTCCTGGCATACCTTCTGGAGAACGACCATACCACTTCGAAAAATAAACCGTTTGACCGGCAGAGTGACCGCTATCTTTATCGATAACTTGAATTAAGTAACGACCATAATCTTGCCATGAGTGATAAGGGATATTCAATTTCACATTAGCTACTCCATTTTTCGTAGAAACAGTTTTATGAAATGCGATACTTGTAGATGATCTTCCAATATAGGACGCCAAGTTTTCCTGTCCTGCATCCCACCACCAACGCCAATCAATCTTATAAGCTTTTACAATTACATTCTTTCTGCTTACAGGATTTCCATCAGCATCAAGAGTTACAATTTTAATATCATGATCCGTATCTGTCAAATACCAACCTCTTTCCGATTCTGGCATTTTTACACCAATAAACGATTCGTAGGGTGCAAACTTAATACGCTGCATATCGATACTAAAATCGCCACCTTTTTCGAAAACACGGGTAATAAAATTAGCATTCAACATTCCTGGTGCCGATTTATTTCCTTTCAAATCCAATTCTACCTGAGCTTTTCCGCTCTGATCAATTTTTCCATCAAAAATTACCTGCTCGTCTGCATAAAACTCTTTCGACGGATCATCAAATACATAAGCTGGATATTTTTCAAAAGCAGTTTTTGTAGGTGCCAAACGCAAACTAATGTTTGACTTTAGGCCACGAGCAATGGCTCCATGAAGCCATTTTACTTCCATCTCTGCCTTTTGATCTTTATTTGTTGATTTTAAAACATCGGTACCGAAATCAAGATTAATTTTTAATCGATTTGGCTTTACGGTCTCAATTTTAATTTTCTTAGAAAAAGTTGCTCCTCCAACTTTTATTCGTGCAGACCAATCTCCCGTTGGAGCCTCAACATCGGTAGGAGTAACAAATGAATAATAACCATTTGCACCACCTGTACTTACTTTATGAGTTACGGTTTGCCCCTGTGGGTTAATTAACTCGAAAACAACTGGATGATTATCAGGTAGTACATCTCCTTCGTCTTCTAATACAAAAGTCAGATACAAATTATCTCCTGGACGCCAAACACCTCGTTCCCCGTAAATGTATCCTTTAATACCTTTTTGAACCACCTGTCCTCTAACATCAAAATTACTAAGCGATAATGATGAACCATCATCTAATTCCAAATAACCACGTTGATTCCCTTTTTTAGCAAGCAATAAAAATGGTTTCCGATTTAATTGAACATTTGCCAAACCATTCTTATCCGTTTTGGTAATTGCCATCAATTGATTTTGATAGTTGTAAACCTCCAACTCAACTGCGGCTTCTGGTTCTGCCGAGAGCAAATTTGAAATCGCGAAAGTAATCGATTTATCATTTCCTCCTTTAGCAATGATCCCCAAATCAGAAGCAAATATGGTTCTTTTAACAAACCTTCCCGAACGATAATAAGAAACATGACATGGATTTTCTTTTTCGCTATATTTGTATCCTTCTGGATAATAGTAAGAATCATACCAGCCTGGCTCATCCCATTTCTTCATTTCCTTCTCTAGCTCTTGCTCTGCTATCAATTCATCCAAATTAGTCAACTTATCTTCCTCCTCTTTTTCGCACGCATACATTGCGTATTCCTTTCTAAAGCGAAGTTCTAAGCGATAAATTGCACCTGGGTTTACAGTAATGTAATTGGCAACATCAAGCGTATAAGCATTCCAAGTTCTTAAGTCGACAGCACGATTGGTGCCCAAATCGATTTTTTTTTGCAATACCAAACGAGCAACTCTGCGGATATTATCCGACTCGCCCATTCTGTTATCTTGCAGATACTGATGAACATTGTTTTCAAAAATCTCAACAACTCTTAAATCTACAGCTTTTAAACTAACTGCCTCGAATGGCAACATTAAACCTTGCGATGATGGAGAAATAATTCCATTTCCGATTAAACGAACTGCAGGTTTAATATCCTCGAATGTCAATTCCATTTTTTTTGCTTTCTTCAAAGCATAATTCATGGCATTTCGAATTCCTTCTTCGAAACGAATAGTTTTAGTACCCGATAAACGATTGGTCGGAAACACTTTAAGCTCATTTCCATCGATAATATAAATCACATTAGAATATCCTTCAATGCGAACTAATCCTTCTAATTTCTGATTGTTTTTTAATGGATCTGAAAAACGGACAGACACATATTGCTCAGGCTGCTGAATTACTTTAGCACTCATCACTTTAAAAACATTTAAAGCAGGAATTTCTACTTCTTTTTCTCCTTTTTTATCCACATCAATAGAAGCCCCATTCCACTCTAAACTTAATTCTCCTATGTCCTCTTCTCTCTTCAAACTATCTACAACAAAATGATGTTGCTTACCATCTGCCGAATGCAACCATTCAATCGATTTTTTCTGTGAATTAAGACTAGCCTCTAAAACCGATTCAATCTCATCATCAAGAATTACATCGGCTGTGGTGATATAACCTTCGTATTTTTGATAAAGCATATCTGTTTTATCGTATGATTGTAATCCTTCACCTGTTAGCGTAAAAGTTTGCTTGATGGTCTGAAAACTAAATTTCAAATTCGTATACTCAGCTGGCACTTCCATCAATTTCGATAGATTGACACTCACCTTGTATTTGGTATCCGACTTCATTCGGTTTTCCGCTCTAAATTCGATACAACGAGCATCTTTCCAATAAGCTTTCCCCTTAACTGCAGGAGAAACTTTTACAATGCCAGCTTCTACTTCCTGACCTGATTCAACTTTTTGACTGTAATCATTTACCAAACGAATTTGAATAACAGATTCGGATGAAACCACTCCAGTTGTAAATGCAGAAATGTATTGTCCAAAACCTGGATCAACTTTTTGCTTTACATTCTTTTTGTCTTTACAGGAAAACATCGCAGGAACAAGAATAGCCAGCGAAAGCAGAAGGCAGAAAATTTTTCTCATTTTTGTTTTTTGTATGGATTAGT
>JADGFH010001132.1 GCA_016743925.1 Labilibaculum sp. | reverse complement strand
AAATTACGATGTCAATAAGATCTATTTTATTAATCCTATTCATTTGTGTCGTGTCCCTATCGGTTTCAGCACAGAAACCACCTTTGGATAAATCAAAGCTACCAAGCCCAATTTTTGAAGAAAATACAGATTTTGTAGATTTATATTGGAAAGCTTGGGAGTTAGCCTACGAAAAAGTGAAATATCAAGAAGGAATTCCTCAGTCTCCTTATATGGATGAAGGACTTTGGGACAATACAATATGGATTTGGGATACGGAATTTATGGTGCTTTTTTGTCGATATGCACCCGATGTTTATCCGGGTATTGAAAGCTTGCAGAATTTCTACAAAGTGTTGTTAGATAAAGCAAATACGAGCCTTAGAATTCAACATCCAGATAATCCTCCATTTTATCCGTGGGTTGAATATGAGTATTATAAGTTCACCAATGATAAAGAACATTTAAAGCAATTATTGCTTACAGATAAGTATCTACAAAGGCATTATGAGTGGTTTGAAAATGTAAAACCCGGCACCAAACTTCATTTTGATCATGCACACATTGCATTAGAAAAAAGAGAAAAAGGCTATAAATGGGGAGGTGTTCAATCTGGAATGGATAATACTCCTAGAAATTATGGTACCAATGGCAAAATGCTTTGGGTAGATGCAATTGCTCAACAAGCACTTGCAGCATTATATATTTATCGATTAGCAGATGAATTGAACGATGAACCTTTGGCAATAAGCTACAAGGCGAAATATGATAAGCTTAAGAAACTGATTAACGACAATTATTGGGATGAAGAAGATGGTTTTTATTATGATATTCGCGAGGATAATGAATCGTTTGTAAAAGTAAAAACCCCGGCATCGTATTGGGTCTTATTAGCTGAAGTTGCAACAGAAGAACGCGCAGAGAGAATGACCAAGTACCTAAAAGATGAAAATACCTTTGGTGGTGAATTTCCTTGGCCTACACTCGATCGTCAAAATTCATATTACAATAGTGAAAATGGAGATTATTGGAAAGGTTCTGTTTGGTTGCCTACTGCTTATATGGGAACGAAGGCTATAGAAAAATATGGTTATTTTGATTTAGCAAATAGCATGGCTAAAAATTTGCTTAAGCAGATGAGTAAGACCTATAATGATTATACACCACATACCATTTGGGAATGCTATAGTCCGGAAGATTTTAAACCTGCAAATCATGGATCAAAACGTGTTCGTGAAGATTTTTGTGGCTGGTCGGCTTTGGGACCAATTTCCTTATTTATTGAAAATGTATTGGGTTTTTACGAAGTTGATGCGATTAATAATGTGGTAAAATGGAATAAGCATCACAATACAAAACATGGTATCGAACGATTTCGATTTGGAAATGTAACGACTTCGATAATCGCAGAAGGAGATGTGGTTACTATAGATTCTAATAAACCATATGCTTTGGTAATTAATGGAACGAAATTTCAAATTAAAGCGGGTGCGCAAACGCTCGATTTAAAAAATTACGAAACTTCTAGTATCATTATTAATAATAATCAAAATATAAAAATATATCCAAATCCTGTAAATGATAATATTTACATAGAAGGGATAACTGAATTGAGATCCAAGAAATTTAAAATTAATTCTATCGAGGGAAAATGTGTATTAACG
>JADGFH010000408.1 GCA_016743925.1 Labilibaculum sp. | reverse complement strand
CAAACCATCTATGTCCTTCGTAATAGAATTCTTTGCGTTTTAAATCAACAATACAGTTTAATAAATCTCTAGATTCTATTTTATCATTATAGAATGGATTTAGGTTATACTCTACTTTGGATTCTTTGTATGCATTTTCAATATTTACTGCTGTTGCTTCATGAGCTATAGAATTATAGCTCGATACTCTTTTACTAAGAATATAGTTGATGTCAACAATCGCTTCAGTTTTCTTATTAAGCATAGCATAAGCTTCTGCACGATTAAATAGAACCTCTTCAGTAGAAAGCAAAGGAGTCATTGCATAATACCAACCTGTATTTGCATTTAAGCTTTGTCTTTTAAAGAAAGATCCCCATTTAATCATTAGCTTATCTTCTGCACCATAAGAAGCAGAAGATAATGCCCAATTTCCACCAACAAAAACATTCTTAAACAATGCATTATTAATGTCAGAGGACATTGAATATCTAGCTTTTGCAAAATTATAGTTATACCAGCGAGAAACAGTACTGGCAAGAAGTAGATTTGATGGCTCTTCTGCCTTGTTATACTGCGCTTCTTGTTCGTTAAGACCTAGCTTAGCATAAGCACCATTTAAATCTCTAAATTTAGTAGTAGGATTAGTTCCTAAAACAAGATCGCTATGTTTAATTACATTTGCCCATTCTCCTTTCAATAAATAAAAACGAGAAGCAAATGCATTTGCAGCATCAAAATTTAGGTGATACTTAGGAACCTCGTAAGCATTATCCTTAATGTATGGCAATCCTTCAATTAGATCTTTTTCAATCTGAGCATATACTTCAGCTACAGTTCCTCTATCGTATTGAACTAGAACGGTTTTTTCTGAAGTTATTACATATGGGATTCCTATATCGTTTCCCGCTGTTGCTGGATCATATGTTTTAGACCATAAGTTAACAAGCATGAAATGTGCATATGCTCTTGCAACCAATGCTTCCCCATAGTAGGGAGCATAAGAGGTTTCGAATATTATCTTACCATCTTCTTCTCCCGTAACTTTCGATTTAAGAAAGTCTAAAGCTTCATTAGCATGAGAAATAGCTTTGTAACAAGCATCCCAATAACCAGTAGGACTATCTTGATCTATATCAGTAAATTTATCCCATGAATATGCATCGGCATTAGACTGAAGTATTCTTCCAGCACCTTTATCTTCAGCATTGTCGCTCATTGCAAAGCAGAACATACCATAAGAGTTGTCAGGATAAGCATTAACCAGTAACTCGCTTACTTTCTCTGGAGAATCTAAACTGGTTCTATCATCTGGAGTTGTGTCCAAATAATTATCACAGGCCATAAGACTTACGGCAGTGATCATTAGATATAAATATTTAAATTTCATAAGAGTCGATTTTAAAATCCTAATTTTAAGGTTAAAGTATACTGCTTAGCAATAGGCATTGCTACACCTCCAGCTCCAAAAAATTCAGGATCTTGTCCATTTAATTTTGAATCAGAGTACAGCAAGAATAAATTTGTTCCTTGCGCTTTAACTTGTGCAGAGTTTAAACCTACTTTTTGAAGAACAGTCTTTGGAAGATTATAGCTTAATGAAATTTCTTTCATTCGAATAAAATCACCTTTTGCAACTCTCTGATCTGAATAATTGTATGCATTATAAGTTGCTTCTAAATCAGAACCATACTTATCATATGTTCTTTTTGATGCAAGAGTTGGGATATTGGTGATATTTTCATCACCTTTCATGATCCATCTGTTATTCATATCACGAGTGATGGCATCCATATCGCTATAATTAGCATGGAAAGAAGGGTATAAACGGATTTTATTTCCATATTGATAGGTCATGAAAACGTTTAATTTCCAATTCTTATACTTGAACAGATTTGATAAACCTCCCGTTACTTTTGGATCTATTGAACCTTCATACTTTAAGTATTCCGTATCTGTATCTTGGAAATATACATCTTGTGTTGTTTCTCCATTGGCGTCTTTAAATGTCGGTATACCATCTTCATTTAAACCTGCAAAAGGAATAGAATACAATCCTCTTACTGGGCCTCCTAAAATAGCTCCACCTTCAGATTTAACCAATGCAAAAATATTTGGTTTTGACTCTAACTTAGTAATCTCATTTTCATTATAAGCAAAGGTTATATTCGTTGTCCAGGAGAAGTTATTTGTTTTGAAGTTTTTAGTATTCAAAGTAAATTCAATTCCTTTTGACTCCATATCAGCATAGTTTGCATATTTCCATGCTTCACCACCAATACCCGAAGTTCTTATTAAAGCAATTAAATCAAAGCCATCTCTTTTATAAACATCGGTTTGTAAACTAATTCTATTATTAAACAAACCTAAGTCAAATCCAAGATTGGTTTCATATTGCTTTTCCCAAGTTAACTCAGAGTTCTCAAGTGCACTAATCTCCATTCCATTTTGTCTTTCCGATTCGTATGGAGTAGTTGTTAATTTATTTTTTAAAACAATTTGGGAGTTTGTTGAACGTCCCATACTTGCGGTTAATCCATATGTACCTCTAACTTGTAAATATGAAATAGCATCTACATTTTCTAGGAAAGATTCAGATTTTAAATCCCACTTACCAGAAACGTTCCAGGTTGGAAGATATCTTGCACTTTTTGCTTCACCAAGTTTATTAGAACCATCAATACGAGCAGTACCATTAAAAGTATATTTTCCTTTGTAAGAATAACCGACATTAGTAAAAGCCGCAACTGAACGGTCACGTAATGGTGTCATTCCAAAATAAGAATAACCTGATTGTACCGTTGATTTGATAATATTAGGATCGGTATAAACAACACCACCTTTATCGTATTGGTATCCGTAGCCATTAAAATATGTTTTTTGTCTATCAACATATTTCAATTCTTGCCCAGCCAACACATTTACAATATGAGTTTCATCAAAGGTTTTATTCCAATTAATAATATTTCTGAAATAGTAGTTTTTCAATGAATTATCTTCTCTATTGTAGAAACCACCATGAGGTAAAACAACAACAGGATTAGCATTCGGATTTTCTGGATCAGTATATAAATATCGATTTACTTTTGCTACTGTTGCGTCATCATTTGCACGATAAGTTCTAGCAACATTAGATTCTCCCAATATTTTATGTTCATTAGTAGATTTTACATATCTAATAGATCCAATAAATTTATAATTTAAATTTTTATTGAACTTATAGCTTAAGTCTGCTTGAATATTCAAATCCAAAACATCCAATTCATTCTTATTGTTCCTATACTCATTTATAACATTAAATGGAGCATGGTTCATTCTGAAATACTCAAGATTACCATTTTCATCATAAGGAGTAATAGTTCTACTAGTATTCATTGCATAAGAGAATGGATTAATATCAAATTCTCTTTTGTAGTTACCATTAACCTCATCATTTGTACGATCGAATGAACCTGGTGTTTCCTGTTCTCTAATTGATCCTTTGGTTTGAATTCCGACTGATAGTTTATCATTCAATTCGAAATCGCCTCTCATATTGATTGTATAACGATCTACTTGATCTGCAATTGTCCAACCGTCATCATGTAACCAACTTGTAGAGACATAAAACTTAGATTTGTCTGAACCACCAGAAATAGATACTGAATGATTTTGTTGTAAGGAATTTCGAAATAAAATATCAAACCAATCGGTATTGGCATATTCATATCTTCTTAGGAAATTGGCTCTTGCTTCAGGGCTATTTTCCAACGCAAATTTTCCTGCTTCAGCATCATACGAATTGATTGCATTATACATTTTGAAATAAACACCACCATCTTGAGATCTCGCCATATTAGCATGGGTTAACCATCCTTTTCTTTCCATATCAGTAAACATTGACATTTGCTCCTGCGAGTTCATTATGTCATATTGCCCATAGCTTGGCTTTTGTTTAATTGTTAGTTCAGAAGTGACATTTACTGTTGTTTTTCCAGCTTTACCTTTTTTAGTTGTAATTACGATAACACCATTCATAGCACGAGCACCATAAAGCGCTGTTGCTGATGCATCTTTCAAAATTGAAAAAGAAGCAATATCATCTGCGTTAATTCCTGCAACCGAAGAACTAATTAGTGTTGAAACATCACCTGAAGATAATTCATCAGGTGAAATATCTACAACATCCTCTAATACAACACCATCTACTACCCACAAAGGTTTAGTATCTCCATAAATTGATGAAGCTCCACGAACTCTAATTTTTGGAGCAGCTCCAAAGGTTCCTGAAACATTCTGAACTGATACCCCAGCGACTTTTCCTTCGAGCATACGTCCAACATCAACGATTCCATCTACTTTTGCTTTCCCAGCATCAATCTTAGTTGCTGCTCCGGTAAATAAACGTCGATCAATCTTTTGATAACCAGTACTTACAACAACTGTAACTTCTTTAAGCTGCTCTGAACTAGCCGTAAGAACAACATCTATTGCTTTCTGATTGGTAACTGTAATCTCCTGAGTGTCCATTCCTATAAAGGAAAAAACCAAAATAGAGCCTGAAGCATTGGCTAGTTGAATTTTGTATTTTCCGTCAATATTAGTAGTAGTACCAATACTTGTACCCTTAATAAAAACAGAAACACCGGGTAATCCAACACCAGTATTATCAGTTACAACACCACTTACCTTTTTTGCCTCTTGAACAGGTTTAGTTTCCTTTCGAGGAGTTGCCGGTTTAACTACTGGCTTTATAATAATAACTTCATCACGAATCTCATAAGTAAGTCCGGTATCTTTTAAACAATCTGTTAATATTGTCTTTACACTCTTAGGTGAATCACTAATATTTACATCATTTACTTCTTTAATATCATCAACATTGTAAAGGAAAGTATAGTTGGTTTTCTCCTTTACTTTTTCGAAGACCTCGATCAACGAACCACTTGTCATCTCTAACTCCAGAATTTCACCCTGAAGATTTGCTAATGCCTGAAAACTAAAGACATTAACAATCAGAAATAAAAGCAAGAGTCTTTTAGCAAGAATTGATTTTCTTTTCTGCATAAAAGACTTTTCCCAATTTTTTTTCATAATTTTGAATGTGATTTGGTTAGTATTACATTTCTCGTCAAAAGAAATGTTTATTGACTTTGCCGGGATCTGTGGCTGCAGGTTCCGGTCTTTTTTATCTTTTATTTTCTTCGATCATAACACTTCGATCCTTTATTGTAAACTTTACCTTCTCTGTGACTTCTATCATTTCTAAAATTTTATTGATATCATCGTAACGTGCTACATCACCGGTATATTTGAGTCCTTTTGCATCATTCGACAAAAAGAAAATATCAACATCGTACCATCTCGAAAGTCGTATCATTAATTCTGCCAAACTTTGATTTTCAAATACAATACGACCATCTCTCCATGCGGTAAACAAACGAGTGTCAACCACTTTCTTTGTAGTCCTCCCACTGGCTTTGTTAAAACTTAACTGATCGCTTGGGAGTAACACTTGACTAATTCCTCGGAATTCGTCATTCACTTCAACCTTACCCTCGACCAAAGTGGTGACAATTTCATCCTGATCGTTATAAGCATTGACGTTAAACGAAGTCCCCAAAACCTTTACTTCAGCATCTGTAACATCAACAATAAAAGGATGCTTTTCATCTCTAGCAACTTGGAAATAAGCTTCTCCTTCCAAATGGACTTTTCTAATTCCATTTCCAAATTCTGAAGGATAACGTAATTTAGAATTTGAATTCATCCAAATTTTTGTTCCATCAGATAGTGTTAACTTGTATTC
>JADGFH010000407.1 GCA_016743925.1 Labilibaculum sp. | reverse complement strand
CCGTATTGCGAACAATGAAAACTTACCACCGTGGTCTCTTACGTTTTTAAGAAGCTCTGAGCACCATGTTGAAATTATTTCAAGTAATTCTGTGGAGAAGGAAAAATCATTTGAATCTAAATACAAATTAGTTTTTAGCAAATTCATAATCCATTCTTTTGAGGATAAAAATGATACATGACGATTTATAATCGAATTACAATTAGAACAGATTTGATCGGACTTTTTTTGATTACAAATATATGTTATCGGAATGATGAAAACATCTTCAATTGCGCCGATTTTTAGATTGAACATTTTGAAAAAATCTGAATCAAAAAAAACTTCAGTCTTGTTTTCAAAAGTAATTGTTAAAACAGAAGATCCATCAGAAATTTTATTTACTGTTGCCTTAAAATCTTCTGAAGATGTTTTTTTCAAAAGGTAGCTTGAAACGATTTCTCTTATATTAGTTCTGGAGCTAAAGTATTTGTTAACCCGAATATTAAATCGTATTATGGGTTCTTTTTCTAATTGACATAAAGACGCTACAATGGTTTGAAAAAAGGAAGAATTTATTAAAAAGATATTTGCATTGAGAACACTTTTAGGATAAGAATCGCTGTCAAAATTAAATAAGAAATCAATGGTAGAAAATTTATGAAGATTTCTAATAATTAAATTGGTAAAAGAAATCAAACTTGACAGTTCAACCCATTCGGTTTTGGTAAAGTCAATTGCAATAGGAAATGAAGATGACTCAACCACAGATCGAGAATCAAATTCTAATCCAAAATTTTCGAACCAAACGTCTGATAATACTTTTGGACCTTCAATTTTGTAGATGGTTTTGTCCATAGATAAAATTATGCCTATAAATAAAAGATCATTACTATCTCATCGAGGGCGTCTCTCATAAGATAAGGTTTAGAATCGAATCTCTGAGAGACTGTTTGATCGATAAATATTATATCAACGAAAACTAAAACAAGTAATGCACTATCAATTCAGGAACTTATTGTAAAGATTTTTCATATACTCTCCATAAAATTAGCCCGCCCGCGCCCGGTGTCCTGATGAACTTGACCATCACCGGTGAAATCCGGTGCATGTTCAAGGTTGAGTTCTCGTCCATCAAGGGTCAAACGTATACTTGAACCCTTTTTTTATGTTAATCTTTTTTTAAAACTCTCACTTTATGAGTTTCAGCAAGAAAAACTGAAAGGGTCGATGCAGCTCCAACGGCCAATTTTGCATGTCTCGGCTGCAAGCCTTTATTGGCGCTTAATTTTCCGTGTCCTGTTCCATAGCTATTTCTCAACTCAGTAATGCCTTGAGTGATTGTAGCTAAATTGCTGAGCAATCTTTTAATAGTGTCGCTTGCCTTTGCTTGATTTGGTATGTTTTCCGGTGTCAACTCCAATTGCTTTACAGTTTTTTTAACTAATTTCGGCAAATTCTCTCTGCCAGAAAAGGCAATATTGCATTCATGCAATATACTTTTACAACAAGTTTCAATTAATTCTTTGGCAGTTCCAATTGCTAATTCAGGATCTTGATTGACTGCGGTCTCCATTCGAGTAATCTGTTGAGAGATATATCCCACATCAGTACCAGAAAATAATTCCTTAGCAGAATTTATCCCAGGTGAGACGGATGTCCCTATAAAACGCCCAACAAATATAGCTTTTCCTGAAATCCTGGCCTTTTCGATTATTTCATAACCATCATTTTTTAAACAATTGTTGTAGAGTTGACAAAGCCTTTCGCACTCAGTTGTCTCAGATCTTACAACAGGGTGAATTGTTTCACAAAGAAATCGTAGAAAGGTTTCATCATCCCCTCTCATAAGATTAAATCTATCGTCCTCAAATATCCAATTGTCATCCCAGTCATAGTTATTAACTGTATGTTGCCATATATCTCCCGTTGCATTATCGAATCTACCGTCATAGGATGGCATTGAATCTAAATCCCAAATTCTTGAAAGAAATGCTGTCTCTTCAAGCCGACCATATAGATTAATTTTCTCAAGAAATATAGAATCTAAAATATCTCGCCGTGTAATTTCTGTGATTTTTCTTGTCATTTGAGTCTCAGTTTATGCAACGCTCTCATTATGAACCAATGTCTTTAATCGTGATATCCAGCTTCCGATGAATGAATGAAATTGTTGAAAATATATCTAATGCATCCTGTTCAGAAATTGGCCAAGTTATTTTTGGGGCATGAGCTGTCGGGTTCCTTATTGCACCGAATATACCAATAAGTATATTGCTAAATCCCTTTTGTTCACTAAGTTCCGTTTCGGTTAATAATGAGTTTATTGCGAGAATTGGTGCCTTAACAGAGAACGCTTTATTTACAAGCTCTGCCCCATCTGATGTGAGCCCAGACAATTCTCTTATTCTGTTTGCAATGCCCTTAATTGATTCCAGCACTGCATGAAAATAGTTCTCTTCCAAAAGCTCTGCTTTACAATATTTGAAGATTTCAGAATGAGATCCCCTATCTTCGAGTTTGGATCTGAGGACACCTGCTCGAGCCCTTGCACCCTTTAATGTTGTTTCTTTTTTTGTATGAATTACCCTCCCATCTTCACGAACACTATATCCTGAAAAAGAGAGAACAACATTTAATTCATTTCTCCTCCAATCGAACTTATCTTTGTTTCTGGCGTAATTGACTGGATCAAGAGCACGGTTGATAAACATAATCAGGTGATTACCAACATTATATTTACTTTGTGCTTCTACAAGCGCATTAAATAGCCGTTTCCATTTCGTCATATCTGAACTGACATCTGTTAGTTTACATTCTTGGAGCAGATACCCTATTTCTGAACCCGTAAGCCCACGTTCGGTATCAGCAATGACACGGCATGCTGCCTCTAATTTTTGTGCATTAAATGGTCGAATTCGTTCCATAATTTTGTGTTAACTTTTCCTATTCATCTCATTATTCACAAATGTTAAAAGTTCCATATATGGCGTAATATCCTTATCACTTAGTTGCTTGGGAGAATGCACAAGTTCATTTCTAAACCTCCGTAATTTATCAATATTGTTTATAAGGCTAGATTCCCACTTAGAACTTTCTTTAAGAGTCTTTAATGAACTAAAAAATGTATTTCTTTCTCTTGTTTTCTTGTTTAGACTAACTATTTTTTCTTCCAACCCTGACCACGATGACAAAAATTCCCCGATTTCACCTGGTTTGAGTTCTCTTTTCACATCTACTTCAATTTCTTTACAGATACTATGGAAAATATCGTTATCTGGATATAGTGCTGATTCAGGTATAACTGAAAAATGGTTTCCCCAGAACTTCTTATTGTTTGGTATCTGGAATTTGACAATCAAACGCCGATTGAAATCTAATTCTGATTTTGACTCATACTCATGTTCTATATCTGATGTCGCAGCCAAATAACCTTCTTGAAAAAATGGCCGAAGGGCATCAGGTGGGCATATGCTTAATAGCCGAATGTTTACTAAATCATGCTCTGAATTGATTGTTATGCGATTTGTAATGTATGGGAGTGCAAAAGCATAGATATATGCATGGTCACTATTGTTATTTAGAAGGGCAAACGAGCATGCCACTCTCAGTGAATGTGTAAAATCTATTAAAGGGGTTCCACATACTTCATAGTGCTGGAGAATGCTCCATTGAATATATTTTTTCCTTTTTAACTCATGCGTTCCATCTTTTGTTCTGGTACTTAATAAATCAATCAGCTTGCTTGAAGCTTGCAAAAGAATATCATATCTATGTTCAACTTCCCTCTTTGGAAGATAATCACCTCGATAGATTGAGGGGTAAAAAGATGATTTATTACTCTTATTCTTGTAATCATTACCTTGCCCACGATAGAATAATAAATGGTCCTTATTTAAATATGCAAGTGCCGCATTATGTTCTACTAACTCTCTAAATGTTTTTACTGGATAACCGCCGCCTGAAGCTGGATCCTTTTCATTTACAGTATTGGCCAGTTTAGCCGTGATTTTCCCTTCAACACTTCGCATCTATCGATTTTCCTTTATAACTGGCTATCCAGGTGCGGCGTGCTTTTTGCCGTCCTCTGCAACAGCGATGTTAGAAAAATTGTTCTTAATTACAATATGATATCTTTATAGTTTGTTTTAATATATGCCATCAAATCTTTAAGCGATCTATGCATCTCTTTAGCAAATTCTGGAACTTCTTTAATCGCTAATTGTACATCATCAGTTCTTGCTATATCTAACCATGTATTTGGTCTTAATTTATCTGTGACATTCGTAGGTGTAAAAGCTTCCCAATGGGAGCAAGTTTTTGACCAATCTTCATAGAATAATTGTATAAGATCTTTTAATTTGTTGTCATAAATATGGTAGGTTGAAGACAAAAGGTATTTTTCCATATGATCGCGCTCATATAATAATGATTCAAGAAGATATGGATAGAGTGCTTGATCTATGAAGTAGTCGAGTTTGTTTAAATTTGTAATATCTGAAAAAATATATTTTACCACAGAAGTATCATTGCTATACTCAACTGACATTTTTTCTTTTCTTAAAAATTTGTAATAAAATAATAAAATCCCCAATATTATTAAGAGAGTCGCCAATGTGGTTGTGTAAATACTTTCGTAGGAAATACCATTTTTATTGTCACTAAAAAAAGATAAGGAAACACCTAATAGAACCTCTAATATACCTTTCGATAACAGAATAGTTCCGGAGGAGACCAACAGTCCAGAAAAATAAAGAAATGGATTCTTTTTAAGGGATGCTATGAATTTTATTATTTCGATTATCTTTGTCATATATTCTATTTCTCATAACAAGAAGTTTATTTCCCCAAATTAACATGAAAATAACCGGTGAAATCCGGTTCATTTTTTTTGTTGAACGAAGCCGCTATCGCGGCAGAAAAAGAATTCAAAATCGTGTATACTCCTGTAATTGCTCAATTCCGGGCATTTATAAACAAAGGAGTTTACCATGAACAAAACTCAAACAACTCGATTTGATGCGCTCTACAAACGCCATTTGAAGTTACTCAAACTGCAAGGCAAAAGCAAGGGCACCATCGATAATTATGCCAGGGCCGTCCGAAGGATCAGTCAGTATTTTGATTGCTGTCCTGACAAATTGACTCCGGATCAACTGGAAGATTATTTTAGTCAGTTTCTTGATACCCATTCCTGGAGCACTGTAAAGGTGGAACGGAACGGCCTGCAATTTTTCTGGAGGCATATACTCAAGATTGATTGGAAGTGGATCAATATGGTCAAGCCGCCACAATTCAAAACCATACCCGATATCCTCTCACCGGCAGAAATCGAACAATTCATTGGCACTACCAGAAAATTGCGCTATCGAGTTTTCTTTTTGACCACTTATTCCATGGGGCTGCGTTTGTCAGAAGCGCTATCTCTTCAGGTCAGGGATATTGATGCCGCTCTTAAACGGATCCATATCCGGTATGGAAAAGGCAAAAAAGACCGGTTCGTTCCTTTACCGGATTTAACATTACAGGCATTGAGGGTCCTTTGGAGTAAACATCGCCACCCAAAGCTGCTCTTCCCGAATGCTAACGGGTCCTTAAAAACAATCAAAAAGGCTAAAACCCATATGAATAAAGGCGGCACACAGCAAGCTATGAAAGTTGCCATAGCCGAATGCGGTATTAAAAAAAAGTCAGTATTCACTCTTTGCGCCATTATGTAGAGTCAAATATAATGGGGAGTAAGGCTGTAAGAATACGATTAAATGGGTGTAAATCCTTGAAACACTCTCCATATTAAAG
>JADGFH010001131.1 GCA_016743925.1 Labilibaculum sp. | reverse complement strand
TGGTGGATAGATGATAAAAGAAGAGTAAAAGCGACCAATACACAAGAATATCAGATCCATCCCAAATTCCAATATCGTGGATTAAAACGCATACCAGCCAAAACGAAAGCAAGGGACGTTTTTGTCTTGCCCAAGTTCACCATAACTGACAAGAAGATATTACGCATTGAATTGCTTGAGAAAGCATTGGGCAATACAGGTAGAAAACTACACCTGGAGCTCAAAAATAAAGATATCCTAAAAGCAGAAAGCTTATAAAATACGAACTCAAAAGTTTAAAGAGATGAATGGGGAATCAAGGGAACTAGTGAGGATGCATGAGGGGTTTCGATTCTTCTCCTATCTCTTGCTGCTTGTTTCTTTATACTTGAGTCAACTTCAATTTTTAAAATCTTGGGGTCTTTATATGCCGGAATTGGATGGCTTGATCTATAAATTACAAAATCTTGATCTCTTGGTTCATCCTGTTTATTCCAAAGCCGCTTGCATGAGTTTTTTGATGATCACCTGTATAGGCACAAAAGCTAAAAAGGACAGGGATTTAAAGATTTCAACGCTCTTATATCAACTCTTTTTAGGGCTGCTTTTGTATTGGGGAAGTCTATTCTTTAAGGATTGGCAGGCAGGCCTTTATTTGCTTTTCTCTTTTTGGGGCTTTGTTGTGCTGAATATTGCTTTTGATAATATCTCCAAACTCATCAATGTGAACCTGATGAAAGATCGCTTCAATCATGAAAATGAGAGTTTCAAGCAAGAACAGGAATTGAAGGGAAACCCATACTCTGTGAACTTGAAAAGCCGGTATCAGCACCGAGGGAAAGTCAATGAAGGATGGATTAATGTGGTTAATCCCTTTCGGGGGAGTATGGTCATAGGCACACCAGGCTCTGGAAAATCTTTTTCTGTCGTTCTTCCCTTTATCAAACAACACCTTAATAAAGGATTTACCATGTGTGTGTATGATTTTAAGTTTCCTGATCTTTCAGTGGTGACGTACAATCATTTTCTCAAAGCAAAAAAGAGAAGAAAGTTACCCTCACAAGCAGCCTTTTATATCATCAATTTTGATGACATCGCAAGATCCTATCGTTGCAACCCTTTGGCACCTGAATTTTTGGAAAGTCCAATAGATGCCTTTGAATCCTCCAGAACGGTATTGTACAATCTGAACAGGGAATGGATTAGAAAACAGGGGGAATTCTTTTCAGAATCAGCCGTTTCTTTCTTTGCAGCGGTCATCTGGTTTTTAAAGCGCTATAAGGACGGAGAATACTGCACCCTGCCACATGCCATCGAACTCTTGCAGCTGGACTACGATGATCTCTTTCAGGTGCTGTCTCAGGAAAAGGATGTGGTTAATATTATCAATCCTTTTATTAATGCCCATCAACGGGGAGCCAGTGAGCAACTGGAAGGGCAGTTGGGAAGTTTGAAAATTGCGATTTCCAAGATTATAAGTAAAGAGATTTATTGGATTTGTTCTGGTGATGATTTTTCATTGGATATCAACAACCCTGAGAAACCTAAAGTACTCTGTTTGGCTAATAACCCACTTCGAATTGAAATGTATGGAGCTGTACTGTCCCTATATATGACAAGAATGCTTAAGGTGATCAATCGTAAGGGACAACACAAATCCTCCTTGATT
>JADGFH010000406.1 GCA_016743925.1 Labilibaculum sp. | reverse complement strand
TTATAGGCCTTGTACATTAATCGCCAATATTCAGGACTTAAGCCTTTGGCATGATAAAGATCTGGTTCAGCTTCGTAAGCTTTTAAAGTTATTTCCAATTGCTCTTTTCCAAGATCTTTAAAGGCTTGCACTTGATTTTCCAGTACTTCATCAAATCCGTTTACCTCTTGGTTATCTTCGAGCGTATCGAAATAATCCTCTGTAGGCATTGTCTGCTCTATTCTTCTTTGGAAGTCAAAAGCAGAGGCCGCAAGAGCTGAAACAAAACCAAGACCATCAAGCTCACCGACCGCACCTGCACCGCCTAAGCCGTGTAATACTTCAATTTGCATAGTTTTTGAATCTTTTTTTGTTGTGTAAAACGCCTCTTTGTTAAAGGCGTGTAGAACTGTGTCCAAACAAATATTACTTTTTGTAACAATGTAGACATGAGAGAATTTTGCCCCTTTGTATCCTGCAATTCGAATCGTAAAGGGGATTCCAAGACAATAAAGCAATGAGCCAACAAATACGCTGTGATCATCGCAATCGCTTGGGGTTCCTTCTGTGGATCTGTTCAACCAAATTCTAGCAGGGACGGTTAATTGTTCCAAACCTGCTTTGTCATTTTTATACTGAATGTGGTTGAAAACAAAATTCCAAACAGCTTTACATGTGTTTAGCTCCGTATCCTTTTTAAGATATTGCGCTAAATCATTCAATTGATAATGATATTTTTCAATGAGTTCAATCATTAATTTGACCGTCTCATTGACATTCCCGTATGTCAAAGAACTGTAAAACTGAACATCAGAAGTTTTGACTAAATGATTAAAGGAATTACCCGATTTAATTTGTCTTCTGCCTTGACCAATTAAACGACCTCTTTTGTCTTTAAAGACCTGTACGCCTTTATCAATGGTACCGTGTACAATTTCCATAGGCTTTAATTGTTTAAGAAGTTGGTTAAGAAATCAGTAGGCTTTTTGACAATTTGGATAATCTTTTGCCACTTACCTGCAACTTGGATTTTTTGGTTAGGGAGTGTAAAGCCGCTAACACTAAGGTTTTCTATCAAAAGATACATTTGATAAGTTTCGATATTTGGAGTGTCGTTTAAGATCTTGCTTAAATCTCCTAAACGCATATCGAAATTGTAACCGATTTTTGTTTTTCCACTTGGTTTTAACGGAATAGAGGGGTGTAAAAGTGGTGTTTTACCTAATAACAATACCTTACCGTCTTTCTCTAGTATCACATGGATACTGTAAGATTCTAAAACAGCCGAAATAGTAGTTTTGTTATCAAAGTAAACCGAGCCGTCAAGCTTGATTTTTTGCTTCAAAATATCAAAATTTACTTTCGGCAATTTGTAAGGTGTGATGTTAACCTTTTGACCTGCATAATCTGTTAAGCTCTTCGTGAGTTTTTCAGTTTGTTTATCAAATAACTTCATGATATCATCCCTGTAAGCGAAAGCCGCTATCGCACTGCCTAACAGCAATACATGTGATGTTTTCATGCTTCAAACGTATAAGTATATAACCTACGTTCCTATTCTTTGCAACACATTACAACATATTACGACACATTGCAACAGTTAAGGGGTTATGCTAGATAGATAAACCTGTTTACACCCCATATAACACCCGTTTAAGGGCATAAAAAAAGGGGTGACTACATGGTCACCCCTTTTAATTAAATACTAATTCTATACTATGGTAATTCGTCCTCTTCTGGTTCTGTGTTTTGCATGAAGTTTACAAGGCTGGTGAATATCTCCATTTGCTCCGCATGTGGCTTAGGGAACAAGAAAAACAACATTTGCACTAGGTATTGTTGTGCGTCTGGCTGCATTTTTCGTATGGATTCAATTATTTGTTTTTCTGTGACACTCATTGAGCTGTCTACACCTGATAAAACATTTGTTTCTCCTGGGATTAGATTTTGAGCGATTGCACCTAAAGCTCCTTGAATTGCTGGCATTTGAGTTATTGCTCCAACCGTTTCTTTAATAGAGTTTGTGCTTGCACTTCTAAGCTCTCTTTCATGTGCTTTTTCAAGATCTTCGATTTTATCCTTTAATCTCTCAATCTTAAAATCTTTACTTAAATTACTGCTTTCTAGTATCTTTATCTGGTTTTCGTACTTCTCTTTAAGCTCTATAACTGTATCGTATTTCGATTTTTCAAGCTCTCTTATTTCGGTAAAACCATATAAGCCATGATTGGCATTTCCTACTATCCCATAGGGTTGATCTGGGGGTACGGGGGTAAAATGTTCAATTAATCTTTGATTTTTTCTTTTCTCTTTTGCCCTATTTGAGCAGGTTTTACAACAATACTTACTATCTGGTCTTCGCCCTATTATTTGTTTTCCACACTCTAAACATGTCATACTATATAATTTTTGTTATTTCCTTAAACTTAACCGCTTATAATCCTTTTAAATGGTTATCGGGGGGTAAAGTTATAGGAAAACAAAATGCAAGAATGTTTCAAAGTGTTGCAAGATGTTGCAAGATGTTGCAGTAAATACGGGGGCTCTAGGGGATTGCCTTTCCCCTATAGATTCCCCTTAAAAAAGAAAACCCTCTGTAATACAGAGGGTTAAAGTGCTTTTTTGGAATCCATTACAGATTTCGGTTTTGTTTTGCCTAATTATTAGGTTTATTTTATATTGTCTCCAAGCAAGATGCAATGTTCTTTTCGATTCTTGCATTTACACTTGTAGCTTCAGCTCTTACAAATTTCTCACCAATAATTTGCTCATACAATTCAATGTAACGTTCCGAAATTTGGTTTACTCTAGCCTCATCCATTACAGGAACTTTCTGACCATCTTTTCCTTGGAAACCATTTTCCATTAACCATTCACGAACAAACTCTTTCGATAATTGCTTTTGTTGCTCATCTTTAGCTAAACGCTCTTCATATCCTTTAGAATAAAAATAACGAGATGAATCTGGCGTATGAATCTCATCAATCAAATAGATCTTTCCATCCTTTTTACCAAACTCATATTTAGTATCAACCAAGATTAGATCTTTTTCAGCAGCAATCTCTGTTCCTCTTGCAAACAATGCTTGAGTATACGCTTCAAGTGCTTCGTAGTCTTCTTTAGATACAATTCCTTGTGCTAAAATTTCTTCTCTTGAAATATCTTCATCATGTCCTTCCATTGCCTTAGTAGTAGGCGTTATGATAGGAGTTTCGAATTTCTGATTTTCTTTCATTCCCTCTGGCATTGGCATACCACAAAGCATACGCTTACCAGCTTTATACTCTCTCCAAGCATGACCAGTTAGGTAACCACGAATCACCATTTCCACCATAAATGGATCAGCTAAATGACCAACTGTTACCATAGGATCTGGAGTAGCAATTTTCCAGTTTGGAACGATATCAGCAGTTGCATCTAAAAAGCGGGCTGCAATTTGATTCAACACTTGTCCTTTAAATGGAATTCCTTCTGGTAAAACAACATCAAAAGCTGAAATACGATCAGAAACGACCATTGCTAGATATTCATCATTAATATTATAGACATCTCTAACCTTTCCTACGTAAAGATTCTTCTGCTTAGGAAAATTAAAATCTGTTTTTACAATTGCTTCTTTCATCGTTCGAAAAAATTCAAATAATTTATAAAAATGGTTTATTATTAAAAGCCTTAATAAATAACTGACTTTCAACGCTATTTAATATTCTAATTAGCATTTTCTATAATCAGATATTTAATCTACTGCGAAGATAGATAAAACTAAAAAAGTAGAAAAGTACTTAGAAGTATTTATACCAAGCTATAGTATCTTTTTACAATACTATTAGTTCTTTACTGATCCTTTTTACTTACTCTCTCTCTTTTTTTCTTGCTTTTCGTCTTCAATTTCATAAGCCGATACAATCTCTTTAACCAAACGATGACGCACGATATCCGACTTATCGAATTCAACCATTGCAATCCCTTTTATATCCTTTAAAATACGAAAGGCTTGTATTAAACCAGATTGTTGTTTTCGTGGCAAATCAATTTGTGTTATATCTCCCGTTATCAAGAACTTTCCACTTGTTCCCATTCTAGTTAGAAACATTTTCAACTGCTTGGTAGTCGTATTTTGAGCCTCATCTAAAATTACAAATGCTTCATTTAAAGTTCGACCACGCATATAGGCCAAAGGAGCAATCTGAATAATTTCTGCCTCTAAATAATCAGCCAATTTTCGCGGCGGAATCATATCCAACAAAGCATCATATAAAGGTTGTAAATACGGATCAATCTTTTCTTTTAAATCACCTGGCAAAAATCCCAGATTCTCCCCCGCTTCTACAGCTGGTCTGCTTAAAATGATTTTTTTTACCTCAGAATTACGAAGCGCTTTAACAGCCAAAGCAATCGCAGTATAAGTTTTACCTGAACCAGCTGGTCCTACTGCAAAAACCATATCATTCTTCGCTGCCTTTTCCACCAACTTTCGTTGATTGGCTGTACGTCCACGAATAACTTTCCCATTATTCCCGAATAAGATAATACTTTGCGGATCATCAGGATCTTGAATTCCTGGCGTATTTTCAAGAATAATTCGCTTAATATTGGAAAGGGTTAGAACATTGTATTGATTGTAATGTTGAATAAGCAGATTTATTTTTTTCTCAAATAAATCCAGTGTTTTCTCTTCCCCATTAGCGATAATATCATTTCCTCTACCAACAATATTTAATTTCGGAAACATCTCCTTCAAAACATTCAGTTTTGAATTATTTATTCCATAAAACTCAAGTGGGTCAATTACTCCTAAAGATATACTCTTTTCAATCATAAATTCCGTTCAATATTCATTACTTTTGAGCCTACAAATTAATTATTAATTCTGATTTGTTAAGCAGTATAAAGAGAAATGTGAATAAAATTATTTTCATTATTAATTCCCCTTTCTTCATCAAGAATATCCTAATATGGCAACAATAAGTTTAACAAGCGATTGGCACCACCGCGACTATTATTTAGGTGCTGTAAAAGGACGATTACTGACCTTATGCCCAAGCGTCCAATTAGTTGATTTAAGTCATAATGTAGACAATTATAATATCTCGCAAACTGCCTTTATTTTAAAAAATGCTTTTCATCATTTTCCTAAAGGAACAATTCATATTATTGGTCTAAATTCTGAGAAAACGAAAGAACACCAACACATTGCCATAAAGTACAAGGGACACTATTTTATTGGCGCCGATAACGGTATATTCAGTTTAGCACTAAAAGGGAAACCTGATGAAATTGTAATCATTGAAAATATCATTAGTGAAGAAGAATACTTTACCTTTCCAGAACTAAATATTTTTACAAAAGCTGCTGCTCACATTGTAAAACATGATAGTATAAGTGATTTAGGATCTTCTTTAAAAGAATTGTATCGCTTAGTGCCAATACGTGCATTAATACAAAAAGGCACTATTACAGGACAAATAATCTATATTGACTCTTACGGAAACGTAACTACTAATATTTCCAAGGAATTATTCGAATCTGCACGTCTGAAACGCGATTTTGAAATTTTAGTCCAAAGCAATCATTATCGAATTACCACAATTAATAAAAATTACCACGAAACTGCTGAAGGAGATTTCCTTGCTCTCTTTAATTCTTCTGGTTTATTAGAAATTGCAATCAACAAAGGACATTTGGCTGAATTGTTACAACTTGATATTAACTCCGATATAAGAATTAAATTCTATGATCATTAGATTCGTAAAACTAGAAATAGCTACAAATCACATCAACGATTTTAAGCAATTAACTAAAG
>JADGFH010000405.1 GCA_016743925.1 Labilibaculum sp. | reverse complement strand
AGGTAATTAAGATCAGCACGAGTGTTGATGATGAGTGGCGCCCAACCATTGGACTAAAGGATAAACATGGCTACGAAATAGCTGATAGAATATATAACCTTAGGGATTATGATCGCAAACTGGTGATTGATGAACGAACCCAGTTAGTGGCACGAAAGATTACTGAGTATCTGAAAGCCACCGATCGATTTGCCAAGACCATTGTCTTTTGTGTGGATATCGATCACGCAAATCGCATGCGACAGGCTTTAATCAATGAGAATGCCGATTTGGTTGCTAAGCACCCTTTGTATGTAGTGAAAATTACGGGTGATGATGAAATTGGAAAAAGAGAACTGGATAATTTTATTGATGTTGAAGAACGCTTCCCAGTGATTGCCACGACATCAAAAATGCTAACAACAGGAATTGACACCAAAATGGTGAAGTTGATTGTGTTGGATATAGTTATTAATTCAACCACAGAGTTCAAGCAGATTATTGGTAGAGGAACTCGTGTTCGAGAAGCTGATGGAAAGCTCTTTTTCACAATTATGGATTTCAGAAAGGCAACGAATCAATTTGCTGACCCTGATTTCGATGGTGAACCTGTTCAGATTTATGAGCCAGGTAGTGAAGATCCCGTGTCACCCCCAGACGAAACGGATGGGGAAGAACCTACCGATACAACAACCCCTGGTGATAATTCCGATGGAGGGGTAGGTGGAACACCTGACATTAATATTGACGAAGGGGAAGAAGACCTTGTTCCTAAAAAGTATTATGTGAATGGTCTTGTAGTTACAGTTGTGAACGAAAGGGTGCATTACATTGGAAGTGATGGCAAATTGATAACTGAATCTTTAAAAGACTACACCAAGCAGAATATCAAAAAGGAGTTTTCATCCCTGGATAGTTTTATTGAGAAGTGGAGCTCTGCAGATAAAAAGGAAGAGTTAATTAAAGAATTGGCAGAACACGGGATTCTATTGGAAGCCCTTCGTGAAGAGGTAGGCAATGACATGGATGCCTTCGACCTGATTTGCCATATTGCCTTCGATAAACCCAGCCTAAGCCGACAGGACAGAGCTAAGAATGTTCGCAAACGAAACTATTTTGCCAAATACGATGTGATTGCCAAACAGGTACTTGATACCTTGCTGGAGAAATATGAAAACGAAGGTATTACTTCCATTGAGAATCCTGCGGTGCTTAAGCTGCAGCCTTTCACACAGATAGGCTCTCCTGTTGCAATCAAGCGTGCTTTCGGCAATATGAACGATCTAGAGCTAGCCATGAAAGAATTACAAAACGAGATTTATTCTATTGCCTAAGGCATGCCTCTCCATAGATATTAATGCTATTTTTGCAAATCTATAACCTGACAGAGTCGTAGACCTGTCAGCCTTTATAAAATGAAGAACATAAAATCCAATAATGAGCAATATAACAGGCAATATTAAGAGCATACGCGATATCATGCGTAAGGACACAGGAGTAGATGGAGATGCACAGCGTATATCGCAAATGGTATGGATGCTTTTTTTAAAGATTTTTTCTGATAAGGAAGAGGAATGGGAGATCACTATTAAGGGTTTTAAGAGTCCTATTCCCGATGAGTATAAATGGCAAAACTGGGCTGCCGACGACGAAGGATTAACAGGTGCTGCCCTTATGAATTTTGTCGATACAAAACTCTTCCCAACATTAAAAGAGATTGATCGCAGTATTAATCCACAAGCGAAGATTATTCGTTCAGTTTTCGAGAACACTTATAACTACATGAAAAACGGAACTCTTTTCCGTCAGGTAGTGAATGTGATTAACGAAATAGATTTTAACAGCGACGACCGTCACCTCTTCAATGATATTTACGAAACCATATTAAAGGAACTGCAGTCGGCTGGTTCATCGGGAGAGTATTACACCCCACGAGCAGTAACGCAGTTTATGGTCGATATCATAAATCCACAGCTCACGGACACGGTTCTCGACCCAGCTTGTGGTACAGGAGGGTTTTTAACCTGCACCATCGATCACAAGAAAAAGCTTATTCAAAATGGAAAACAGGAGAATAAGATGCAAACCACTATTCGTGGAATAGAGAAAAAACCTTTGCCTCACCTGTTATGTACTACAAACTTAATGCTGCATGGTTTTGATCTGCCTGCTGTACAAAGGGGGAATTATTT
The DNA here is from genome assembly GCA_016743925.1 of Labilibaculum sp. Classification (GTDB taxonomy): domain Bacteria; phylum Bacteroidota; class Bacteroidia; order Bacteroidales; family Marinifilaceae; genus Labilibaculum. The sequence continues at coordinate 3,618 of JADGFH010000405.1, read as the reverse complement.
GAGTAAGCCCTATGGTGATTGGAGTGCTGATAACAAGGTTGATATCATATTGACAAATCCGCCCTTTGGTGGTGTTGAGGAAGATGGTACCGAAACAAATTTTCCAGCAAAGTTCCGTACCAAGGAAACGGCTGACCTCTTTTTGGCACTTATTCTTAAACTCCTAAAGGATGGTGGACGTTGTGCGGTGGTATTGCCCGATGGCACCCTCTTTGGTGAAGGTGTAAAAACCCGTATTAAGAAGGAGTTGATGGAGAAATGTAACCTGCATACCATTGTAAGATTGCCTAATGGGGTTTTCAACCCCTATACAGGAATTAAAACCAATGTTCTATTTTTCGATAAAGGTACCCCTACAAAAGACATCTGGTATTTCGAGCACCCATACCCTAATGGGGTAAAAAGTTACAATAAAGGCAAGCCAATAAACATTAAGGAGTTTGATTTAGAGAAGGCTTGGTGGAGCAAACGTGAAGAAAATCAGTATGCCTGGAAGGTATCGGCTGAGGAAATTGCCAGGCGAGGCTATAATCTCGATGTAAAAAACCCGCATCAGGAAGAAGATGCAAAGATACTATCAAAAGATGATATCTTAAAGCAGCTATTGGAAACTCAAGAACGAATTGCTAATATTTTAGAAGAATTGAAATAATGAGCAAATTATCATTTAAGTATATACCGCTTACTTTTATTTCTAGTGAAAGTGAAATTCAGCGACAAATTCGAAATACAATTGTATTCAGTTATCTATATAATAAATACAACGATGTAAGAGAATTCTCATCAATTATAGAAAGTACTCAATATGGATATAATACGTCTGCGAATAATATCGGCGCTCATAAATTCTTGCGAATTAGTGATATTAAAGAAGGTATTGTTGATTGGAATAATGTCCCACATTGTGATTGTGCTGATGAGAAAAAATACAAACTCTTTAAAAATGATATTTTAGTTGCAAGAACTGGTGGTACAACAGGAAAAAGTTTTTTGATTAACCAAGTACCAAATAATGCTGTGTTTGCTGGCTATTTGATCCGTCTTCGAACAAAAAATAACATTTGTCCTTATTTTATTTATGAGTTTTTAAACAGTTATACATACTGGGCTCAAATTTCTGAAATGAAAATGGGATCAGCTCAACCTAATGTGAATGCGCAAAAATTAAAGCAATTAAAGATTCCATTTGCTCCAAAGCATATTGTTGAAGAAATATCAAAGTTTCTAATTGGAGGGAAATGCAATATTCCTGAGTTAGATGATCTGCTAAAGAAGGGAATGACAGGATGTAGTTCAAGCTCGGAGTTATCAAATTTGTTTAATAAACAAAATGTTCTAATTGCCGAGCTTCGCCAATCAATTTTACAAGAAGCCGTACAAGGCAAGCTCACTGCCAATTGGCGTACATGTCATCCCGAGCTTGTTGAGGGATCTCATTCTGCCAAAGCTCTCCTCGTAAACATCAAAGCCGAAAAGGAACAGCTCATTAAGGATAAGAAGATAAAGGCTGAAAAAATGATATCGTCGTATACCGATGATGAAATTCCCTTTTCAATACCATCAGGTTGGGTATGGTGTAGAACTCAAGATTTATGCCCTAATATATCATCAGGATCAACTCCTCCTAAACCTTTTTTCAAGGATAAGGGGATTCCGTATTTAAAAGTGTACAACATTAGGAATCAAAAGATCAACTTCTCATATAGAGAACAATTTGTGGATCAAGAATATCATGGCACAAAGCTGAAACGATCAATCCTTAAACCAGGTGATGTTATCATGAATATTGTTGGACCTCCTTTAGGAAAAGTTGCAATAATTCCAGATGACTATGAAGAATGGAATTGTAACCAAGCAATCTCATTTTTTCAACCGCTGGATCGAAGAATAAGTAAATGGATTTATACTTTTCTTTGTGCAGGATCTTTTTTAAAACACATTGAGTTAATTGGTACAGCTGGTCAAGACAATATATCAGTTACGAAAAGTAAAACTATAATGATTCCACTACCTCCAATAGCCGAACAACAAGCCATAACCACAAAAGTAAACAGCCTTATGGATTTATGCGACGAATTGGAAAAGCAAGTGGTCGCCAGTAAGGCGAATGCAGAGATGCTGATGCAGTCGGTATTAAGGGAGGTTTTCGAAAAACCAGTCGCCAATGAGCTTGTCACTTCTGAAGTAACTTCAGAATAATACAGAAGGTTGACACCTTGAAAGTTTAACTCTTATACTCGGATAAAACTGTGATTATATCCTGAGGTATTATACTTTGCAATTCAAACTAACAAATGAGATTAAAATATATAGAAATTGGGGATTATAAAAATCTTAAGAATTTCAAATTAAGATTAAATGGTGAAAGTTTTATTGATATTCTTGTTGGTAAAAATGGTACAGGAAAATCAAATTTTTTTGAGGCTTTATTGGAGATATTTCAACATCTCTTAGAAGTTGATTATATTATAGATTTTCCTTATAAATTGATATGGATTAAGAATGGAGGAGAACACTTTATCCATTGGGACGGTGCTATATGGAAAAATGATGACAATGAAGAAACTACTAAGCCTTCATTAGAAGTTTTGCCAGAAAATATTTTAATCTATTATTCAGGTCATAATGAAAATATTTCGACTGTCGTTTCAAAGTATAAAGAAGCTCATGAGAAAAAATTAAATTCAAACAGAAAATCTGAAAAATTTTCACATGATTCTATAAGGAAGTTTATTGGGATTGATTCCAGCTATAAGAGTATGCTTATAGCCGTCTTGCTTTTGCAGCAAGAGAATGTTAAGGCTAAAGAATTTATTCTTGAGAAATTGGGGGTTAAAAGCATAGGTACTGAAATAAAATTAACTTTAACGCGTCCCAATTATGCTTTAGGTAATGGTTCGATAGTCTTGAATGAGTTTAAAGATATTGAAAATAAAGAAGAAAAGAGGTTTTGGGGTGCAGAAGGCTTTTTTGAAGAATTTTTGGAAGTATTATGGAGTTGTGAAAAAATAGTTTCAGAAAAACCACGTAATGAAGGATACGTGAATCCTGAAGATAATAATACTGATAAGTATATATTGTACAGATCCTTTAGTTCAATGATGGAAAAACTTAAAGGAATTGATCCTTTGGTTATTTTTTCCTCATTTGATAATCTTAAATCGATTGGATTATTGGATAGTATATCTTTTGCTGTTGAACTAAATTCTGGAGGGACTATAAATATTGATCAATTTAGTGATGGACAATTTCAATCAGTTTATATTTATGCGGTAACAGAATTGTTTAAGGATAAAAATTGCATCACTCTATTGGATGAGCCTGATTCTTTTTTACATCCCGAATGGCAATATGAATTTCTGAATCAGGTTGGTGAAATTAATACAAAATCAAGTGAAAGTAATCATGTTATTATGTCTAGCCATAGTGCAATTACTTTGATTCCACATAAAAACAAAAAAATCAGATTTTTTGACATTAAGGACAATGTTGTTTTCTCATATGAACTCCCTAAAAAAATTGCAGTAAAAAACTTAAGTGCAAATGTTATTAAATACACTGAACAGGATCAAATTCTAAGTATTATCAATACTATTCAAATTGAAAATAAACCTGTAT
>JADGFH010000404.1 GCA_016743925.1 Labilibaculum sp. | reverse complement strand
AGACAAGTTTATTTTGCCTTACCATTGATATACTCTCTTGGGCTACACCCATACTGTTTTTTAAAATTTCTAGAAAGGTGTGATGGAGTACTGAATCCTGTCATATCCGAAATTTCACTTATTCTGTACTCTTTTGAAACCAGAAGTCTTTTGGCTTCCTTTAACTTGAGTTGCATTATAAATTCGCTTGGGGAAACACCACACAATGCCTTGAGCTTTGTATGTAAATTCACACGGCTCATTGCCATGTCTTCACTTAGTTTTTGGACCTTAAGGTCAGGATTGTTTATTTCTACTATCACTTTTTGCTGAAGCGTTTCTATAAATTCCCTGTCCACCCTGGTTAACGAACTGATATCTTCTTCAATGATATCTCCTTTCTCAAAGTTTTTCTGAAGCCGAGCCCTATTTCCTAGTAAATTTCTCACCAAACTTTCAATATAAGACACTTCAAATGGTTTTGCCACATAAGCATCAGCCCCCAACTCAAGTCCTTTAAGCGTATTTTCATTATCCCCAAGAGCCGTTAACAAAATAACAGGAATATGTGATATAGTCAAATCTGATTTAATCTGAGAACAAAGCTCCCAACCATCCATCTCTGGCATCATTACGTCACTCACAACCAATTGGGGTTGATTAGCTTCCATTTGTTTTAGGGCTTCAGATCCATTTCGTGCCTGAGATATATTAAAGTTTTTAGATAGTTTATTGGAAAGGAAATTCCTCAACTCCTCATTATCGTCTACAAGTAACAATTCGGGCCTCTCTTTTGCTTGAGATACTCCTTCATGAATCTCATTAGTCTCTATTTCCAATTCTGCAACATTATTCAAATTGTTTGATGTCGACAAGGGAAGACGTACTGTAAAACAAGTACCATCTCCATTCCCGCTTTCCACACTAATAGTTCCTTTGTGCATCTCGACTAACTCCTTGCTTAAAGCCAGTCCCACTCCGCTTCCTTCCTGCTCTTTACTCTGCTGATTGTCTACACGATAAAACATGTCAAACAATTTTCCCTGTTGATTCTTTGGTATTTCAATGCCAGTGTCGCAAACAATTATCGCAAATGTTTCTTTTTCAGTAAGCAGACGAATACTAACTTCTCCCTTATCAAGGGTATATTTCATGGCATTTGAAAGTAAATTATACATCACTTTCTCCATCAAACTTTGATCTATTGCCAATAATTGACTTTCTGTTGCAGAAGAGAATGTTAAATTAATATTCTTTTGATTTGCCCAGTATTGAAATGACTCAAAGCAATTACGAACAAAGGGTATCATATCAACCATGGCAATATTCATCTGAATAGCACCTGACTCGATTTTTCGTACCTCGAGAACCTGATTAACAAGAATCTGTAGCTTTCTTGCATTATTGTGTATCAGATCCAGATCTTTTTTATCTTCTTTTTTGGAGAGTCTCTTTTGCAATTCTATAACTGGAGCAATGATTAATGATAATGGCGTTCTAAACTCATGCGAAACATGAGTAAAAACTCTCATTTTCAACTGATTTAACTCTATAATTCTTTTGCGCTCAGCAGCTTCATTCTCTAATCTTGTCTGAAGTAATTTCCGTTCAAGCAAATAACGATAGGTTACATAAAGAGCTATACTCAATATCAGAAAATACAATAGATAGGCCAGTGGTGTCTTCGTAAAAGGTGGTTTCACCACTATTTTCACCTCCGTAGGTTGCGGTGTCCAATATCCGTCACTGTTCGATGCTTTTACTTTAAAAGTATACGATCCAGGTGGAATGTGTCCATAGTTTACGATTCTACTTCCCTTGACACTTGTCCAACGATTGTCGAATCCTGATAATTGATATTCGTACTGTATTCTTGCAGCATTAGTGTATTCTATACCTGTAAAATGGAAACTAAAATATGATTGATTATACTTGAAAACAAGCGTATCTCTTTCTGTTAAACGTCTTTGTTGTGTAAATTGATCACTTCCTGCGACAACTGGTTTATTATGGGAGAAGTATCCATCTACAATTACTTTTGGAATCGTAGTATTATCTTTTATCTCGTCAGGCATAAAATAATCGATTCCTTTTTCGCCACCACAAAGTATGTTACCATTTTTTGCCAAGAGTATTGCTTCGTCAATGAACTGATTATTCATTAGTCCATCCGTATAATCGTAAAGCTTCATTTTTCCCTTTGGAGGTATAAATTTTGCGATCCCACTGTTCGTTGTCAACCACAAGTTACCAGATAAATCTGTGGCAACGCCGTGAATTATATTACTCACCAAGCCATGTTCAGAGCCATAAAAGTCAATTTTCCTGCATCCTTTATTCACACAAAATAATCCTTGCCCATTAGTTCCGATCCAAACATTATCTTTTGGATCTTCTACCATACAATTAGCCGTGACCTCCGATATATTATCTACTTTCTCTATTCTACTGTAATCGGAATTTAGAACATGAATACCTCCTCCCATTCCTACCCAAACAGAACTATCTTTTGTAGCTAAAAGATAGGATACGTACGAATTCCTAGTTTCATCTATCAAGTGAACCTTATCTTCATTTTGCTTGTAAACATAAACACCATTTGTGCCAATAAGAATATTTCCTCGTCTGTCATTTATAAGTGCACGAATACTTTGCTTACTAAAATCGTAAGGTGGTAAATTAAAAGGAGTAACTCGCTTGCTTTGGATATTATAAACCAACAAGCCTTTATTATAAGTCCCAAGTAATATATTACCATGATCATCTTTTACGATAACATTAATGATTGCACCTTTGGCTACCGTTTCAACAATTTTTGTCATTGAAGAATCTATCAAACAAAGCCCCTCAAATGTTGCTACCCAAAATGAACCATTTTCATTTTCAATAAAATTAGAAACGTTTCCATTTACCAGGTTTAACTGCTTAAATTGTTTACCTTCCTTCGAAGCCATATTCAAACCATTATGAACCGTACCAATCCAAACATTATCATGTTCATCCTTAAACAAACACTTAATTGAATTTGTAGACAACGAATTCATCCCTTGTTTTGATTTGATATTAGTGGCACTAATACCATCTTCAATATTAATAACAACTATTCCTTCTCCATCTGTAGCGATCCACAAATCATCTCCAATAGTCTCCATATCTGTAATCAATGCACTCTCCATAGCTTTTAATGCAAGACTACTTTTGTGGTTCTGTGCTTTTGCTACTTCCCTTATTGGTATATATGTTTGTTCCTTTTCATCAAAAATCACAATGCCTTTATTTGTAGCCAAACATAAAACACCGTTTAAATATTTCACTTTAATGATTCTCCTAGCATCAGGAGCATCAAAGGTTTTATAGAGTAATCTGGATTTAGTATTCAATAGACCTAAACTCTGATCATTCCAAATCCATACCTGCGTATCATTTTTTACACAAAATCCTTTTATATTTTCCAGATCATCAAACTGCAATAGATGTGTCCTTGTTTTAGGATCAATACCCACTAATCCTTTTGACGCTGTTGCAAGCCATTTAATCCCTGAAGAAATGCAAATATCATTAAGTCTCCCGATTTGGTCTCCACCCACTTTTAGGTTAAGGTTTTTGAATTCATCATTCTGAGGAATGTAAGTACTAAGTCCACCAGATGTTTGTACCCATATCTCTGAATTGCTGTCAATAAGTACTTTATCTATAAAATTACTGCGAAGGCCCGATTCGCCTTTAACACCTGCAAAATACCTCTTGCACGAATAACCGTCGTACCTGTTCAATCCTTCCCGAGTTCCTACCCAGATATATCCTAAAGAATCTTGTACAATACTACTAACCGTATTCTCTGAAAGTCCTTGTTCATAGGTTATGGTACTGATTGAGTAATCCCTTGCAAATCCCAGATGTGCGGTAAATATTATTAGAATTAATGAAATGATCGTTTTAAACACTTTCTTGCTCATTAAATAGTGGAGTATTTTTTACAATATGCAATAATATGCTTTCATTTTTAGATAGTCTACCTCTGTGACTTTAGAACTGCGAAAAACAAATATAATCTTTCCATTTACCTAATTTCAATTAATTATTACTTTTTCACCTTCCTTATTTATCTAAATTCTTTTTTACTTCCATTTCTTTAAACTTTTTAGAAGTATCCTTCTTTTAGTATTTGTATCCTCCAATCCTATCAAATTAGAATAGTAACACAAATAAGAGAATGTATTTTTTTCTTGAACGACTGACGCTAAATAAGACAAGTATTTAATTGGACAAGAAAAAAGGCCAAGCTTACCGCTTGGCCTGTGTTTTTTTGACGATTAGTATTCTGTTTTTATTCCTATTTATTAATATCGATATAATATTGATCCAGCTCTTTAGAGTCTTTATATTTAACCCTAAGCTCGGTCAACTTAACTTTTAGCTGATCCACAATGTCACTATAAGCAGAATCGTTGTAAACATTATTCATTTCCTGTGGATCTTTTTTACGGTCGTATAATTCCCATTCGTCTACATCGTAATAAAAGTGCATTAACTTGAATTCTTTGGTTACAATTCCATAATGACGCTTCACCATATGTGTCGCAGGATATTCATAATAATGATAATAAACCGCATCTCTATTCCATAGTTCATTTTGTCCCTTTAGCAATGGAATAAGACTTTCTCCTTGCATATCATTAGGAACCTCTAATTGAGCCGCTTCTAAAAATGTTTGAGCAAAATCTAAGTTCTGAACCATCTCATCACAAGTCGTACCTGCGGTAATTTCGTTTGGCCAACGAATTAATAAAGGAGTTTTAAACGACTCATCGTAAATAAAGCGTTTGTCGAACCAACCATGTTCGCCCAGGTAAAATCCTTGATCGGAGGTGTACACAACAATCGTATTTTTATCTAATCCACTCTCATCTAAATAATCCAATACACGACCAACATTGTCATCAACAGATGAGATACAAGCCAAATAATCCTGCATATAGCGCTGGTATTTCCACCTCATCTTTTCTTCCATACTCATTGTTGGCCAATTTGCCTTAAAAGAGTTGTTTATAGAATCCAGAATAGGGTCATATTGTTTTCGCTGTTCCTCATTCGCTCTTTTATAACAAGCTGTAAATCCATCTTCTCCACGCCAATTAAATGCTGGTACATTTGGTTTCACCTCGCCCATTTCTTCAATTGTTTCAGGTCTAATCTTAGAATCATGACCATATTTCATGTGCGTAAGCAAGTTCATTTCTGCAGTTTTTGCAGCTGTTCCTCTGTTCTCATAATTATCAAACAAGGTACTAGGTTCAGGAAAGGTCATTTTAGAAAATTCCTTAAATTTTTTCGGGCTTGGCCACCAAGGACGATGTGGTGCTTTATGCAGATACATCATCATAAAAGGTTTTTCTTTAGAACGTGTTTTATCCAACCAGTTTATGGTCTTATCGGTGATGATATCTGTTACATAACCAGTAATTGTTGTATCTCCCTTGTTGGTGATAAACTTTGGGTTGATATAACTCCCTTGACCTGGTAAAATCATAAATTCATCTACTCCTTTAGGGTTATTTCCAAAATGGAGCTTTCCAAACATGGCTGTCTCATATCCTGCTTTCTGAAACAACTGAGGAAAAGTAACCTGTGTTGTATCGAAAGGCATACGATTGTCTATTTTACCATTAATATGGGTATGTTTTCCCGTAAGAATAGTTGCTCTTGAAGGTGCACAAATGGAATTGGTTACGCAAGCATTGGTAAAAAGCATACCTTCCTTAGCTATACGGTCTATATTGGGCGTATTAATTAAACGATCACTATAAGCACTAATTGCC
>JADGFH010000403.1 GCA_016743925.1 Labilibaculum sp. | reverse complement strand
ATTTAATTGGTTCGAATAGTAATGTTTTAAATAATATAACATGAGAAGAAAGATAGTTTTGGGAATTTTGACAATGTTTGTTTTGTCATTTTCTGGATACGCTGAGGTGAAAAAGGAAACTGCGCCTAATGTTATTTTCATTTTCCCAGATCAGTACCGTCAGTTTAGTTTAGGCTTTTGGTCGCAGGGAGATAATGCTAAACACATTCATGGTACTCCTGATCCGGTGAAAACACCAGCTTTGGATAAGTTAGCCAACGAAGGTGTAGTTTTTAGTCAGGCCATGAGTAATTTTCCATTGTGCAGTCCTTTTAGAGGAATGCTAATGAGTGGACAATATCCATACACAAACGGCGTAACAGCGAATTGCCGAAAAGATCGTGATATTGGAATTAAGGTAGATGGAAAGGCAATGGCCAATGTTTTCGACGAGAGTGGTTACGAAACGGCTTATTTTGGTAAGTGTCACTGGCAAAAAACAGAAGCTCTTTTCGATGAAAAAGGAACTTATAAGGGTACTAAAGAGGCACCAGGTGGTCATTTTGTAAACAGATACGATACCTACGTTCCACCAGGGGCAGATCGTTTGGGTTATACCTATTTCTTCCAAACATTGCGCGATACTCACAAAGATCCACTTTGTTATTCGAACGATCCAAAGGCTATTAAAGGGATTGAAGATGGAACCTTGTATCAGCCAAAGCGTTTTTCTGCTGAATTTGAGGCGGAGGCATTGTTAAACTATTTGGATAATACACACGGGCAGCGCGATACCAAAAAGCCTTTCTTTATTACTTGGGCATTAAATCCGCCGCATAATCCTTGGACAGAGGAAAGTACAGATATGAGTTTCTTCCCTCAGTACACCGATAATGGAGATGTGAAAATAGATGAATTACTACTTAGAGGCAATGCTGATAAAAAGGTTGGGGAATATGCTCCATACTACTTTGCAAATGTGAGTGCAGTAGATCATTTTATTGGTTTGGTATTGGATAAGTTAGAGAAAATGGGTGCTGCTGAGAACACCATTATCGTATTCTCTTCCGATCATGGAGAGATGTTAGGAAGTCACGGGCACAAAGGAAAGCCATTCCCAGAAAATGAGGCCTTTAACATTCCTTTCATTATTAAGTGGGGAAATAAGTTAAAGCACCGAATAGAAGATGTCATGTTGAGCACACCAGATATGATGCCGACTTTATTGGCCATGGTAGGATTGGAAGAGAAAATACCAGCTTCGGTACAAGGTCTTAATTTGGCTGATGTTATTGAAAATCCGAAAAGTAAAGTGAAACGCCCAAAAGCAGTTCTATATTTTGATTACAATTCGCGTGGTTTGTATACAGGCGATTATACTTATGTGGTAACAACATCGAACAAAGTTGACTTTAAAGAAGCTTTTTACTACAACAATAAGAAAGACCCATACCAAATGAACCGTATTAAAGGTGATGATATGGATGCGAAAATGGTAGCCAATTTCAATATCGAATTGGTGAAGCAATTAAAGGCTATTGACGATAAGTGGGCACAAGATGAGATTTGTGGCAATTATTTAACTTATTAATGATAAAGAGCGTGCAAACGAATTTATAAAGAGGAATAAGAATTAAGAAAAGAAGAGGATGTCTATTAAGGCATCCTCTTCTGTTTTTAAGTGCGTTATTGATTTACATTAATGAGCAACAGCCCAAATCAAATCTAAATCGGTATTATTTCTGCTAACACCTTTAGTAAGAAAAACGGCGGTAAAATGATTTTTTGTTTTTAAATACTTCTCTGTAAAATGTTCAATGGAATCGGTATTTGTAAAGTATTCAACTGTAGAACGGACGCCAAAATCGTGACTCGAAAAGAATATGAATTGCTCGCTATTATTCGGACCTGGAATTTTGGAAACAATGGCATAATCCGATTCTGTTCCATCAGAATTAAGATTTAATACGGTATCCCTTATGGTAGGATGATTCGAAAAAAGAAGACGCTCTCCATCAATTTTAAAGTAGGGGGATTTTTCATTGAAAAAGTGTACAAATTTATTGTTGTTCTTTATGGGACCAATGTAGATGGAATTTCCATCTTTGATATCAGCTATCGTACTTTGCATTGAAAATCGGATATGAAATTCTTTCTCGTAATCTTTAAACAGCAGGGTAAGCCTTTGTGTCGATACGGCAGCCATTCCGTTGGTGTAAGAATAGTTCGAGGCTTTTAAATTGCTGGCAAGCTCAGGTTTGTTTTCACAAAATTGATAAAACTCTTCCAAATCATTAATGCCGTAATCGCGGTTCCATCCTATGCTTCCTGTTGCGGTTTTACCGATGATGCCAAATACATCGCCAACAAATAAAGTAGTAGTGGTATTATTGGAAAGAAATGAACGCCATAATACCGGAGGTTTTTTGGGCATACTATTTAAGGCAAACAAAAATAGTACAACAAACAGCAGTAGGTAAGGAATTAATATACCTGGTTTCCTCATTTTCAGAAAACGCTCTTTAGGATTCTTTGCAAGGAATCTAACCTGATATTGTCCCTTGTCAATAACTAATTGCCAAGTATCATTTTTACCTTCCTTCTCATAGTAGGAAGTCAGTTTTTTTCTCAGGTTGTAAACATTTACCCGGACCCTAGGATTGCTTTTATCTACATTTTCTGATTCTCCAAAAAAATCGATCTCGATAAGTTTTTCTTTTAAATCGGTTCCTTTTAGTGTTTCCTCGAACAAATATTGTAGCAGGGAGTTACTTGTTGGAGCCTTCGAAAAAGTCCCACTCTTGCGGATTTTATCAACTATGAAGCTTTTTTTTTCTGAGGATATATTCATTAGTTAAAAATGGAATGAATCATGATATTTGTTTCATATGTCAGTTAGTCAGGGATTAGCGATTGACGTTAACCGTTATAACTACCGTTAAAGCAGTGTTAAAGGTAAACAAAATGCTTGGAATAGTGTTCATTTGAAATAAGGATTGGCGGGAATAGTAATTTCCATTGATCTCTTTCACATCTGACATTAAAAACTTACAATCCATGAAAAAGAGAAGAACGATTTTATCGATCATTTGCTTTCTAGTGCTAACAAGCAATATGTTCGCTCAGCAGAAAACCTTAACCGATGACGGTGCATGGTGTTGGTTCTCTGGACCAGGAGCCATATACAAACACAATGTTGCAGATGAGATCGTAACTGGTTGGGTGAGTGAAAACGGTTCCATTAAAAGCGCAATTCTTAATTTGAAAACAGGAGAGAAGCGTATTCAAAATGTGAGCCCAAAGCTAGATAAGGATGATCATGCCAATCCTGCTTTTTCGGAATTGAAGGATGGTGGTGTTCTGATGGCGTATGCTAAGCACTCCGATACAGTCGTTCGATTTCATCAGTTGAATAAGGGAGAAACAGAATTCTCATCGCTTTATACAAAAAAGGTATTGAATGACGAACAGTTTAAATTATATCCACGAAAGTGTGTGACTTACGCCAATCTGTTTCAGCTAAAAAAGGAAAATGGACGGGTTTATTGTTTTGGAAGATGGACCGGTTTTAAACCAAATATGATGTGGTCGGATGACAATGGGAAAACATTCTCGGATGCTCGCGTGTTTATCACAAACAAACCATTTCATGGAGGGAACCGTCCGTATGTGCGTTACTATTCCGATGGAGAATCTAAAATTCATATTGTTTTTACCGATGGTCACCCGCGCAATGAACATACCAATTCGGTTTACTATGCCTGTTACGAGAAGGGAGCCTTTTGGAGAATCGATGGCACAAAAATTTGCGATGTGGATCAATTGCCATTTGAACCGAAAGATGCATCGGTAGTTTATAAAGCCACCGAGCAAGAGGGAAGAGCCTGGGTTTACGATGTAAATGCTGATAAAAAAGGAAATCCGGTTATTCTGTATGCGAGGTATCCGAAGGAAACAGCGCATTTGTATCATTACGCCCAATATATAAAAGGAGAATGGATCGATAATGAGATTTGTAATTCGGGAAAGTGGTTTCCACAAACCCAAGAGGGGAAGATTGAAAAAGAGCCTCACTATTCGGGAGGTATGTGCATTCATCCTTTACAGGTAAATACGATTTACATTTCGAAAGAGGTAGATGGAATTTTTGAAATTGAAAAGAGAGTTACTTCTGATCATGGTAAATCGTGGGATGCAACAGCTATAACGGAAAATTCGAAATACGATAATGTACGACCTATTGTTCCTCAAAATATGAAACGTGGGGATAAGACAGTACTGCTTTGGATGGTGAACGAGAAGTATGTTCATTATACCAATTATAAAACCCGAATAGATTACATTTTAGATTAAGGAGATTCTGAAACCTAAATAATTATTATAATTCATATGAGACGAAACAAATTTATTTTACTGACCCTTTTGGTCTTATTTATGCTGCCTGGCTTTGCGCAAAATATAAAGCCCGAAGAGGTAAAAAAGGATATGAAGCGAGTTGCTGATTGGCAAATTGAACATTTTAGAGATTGTTTTAGTGGGCATAAAAATCCTCATCATATTGCCGATTGGACCAATGGAGCACTTTACGTTGGCATGCAGAAATGGGCAGCTATGGCTGGTGATGAATCCTATTACAATTGGTTGAAAAAGATTGGTGAAGAGCAGAACTGGAGCTTGCACAAACGCACCTATCATGCCGATGATCATGCCATAGGGCAGATGTATTGCGAATTGTACCGAAAGTATGACGATGAGAAGATGATTAAAGCAACTCGCAAGCAGTTCGATTTTATCATGTATCACCCAGCTCAGACTAAACTGAATTGGAGAACACCATATCATCTAAATCGTTGGAATTGGTGCGATGCCCTGTTTATGTCGCCACCAGTTTGGGCTCAATTGTACAACATTACCAAAGAGAAAAAGTATTTGGATTTTATGCTTTCGGAATACAAAGCAACTACTGATTTTTTATTCGATAAAAAAGAGAACCTATACTACCGAGATGAGAGTTATATGGGAAAGCTTGACAACGGAACTAAGATATTTTGGGGAAGAGGTAATGGTTGGGTATTTGCCGGTTTGGCGAATGTTCTAAAGGAATTAGATCCGAAGCAAAAGGAGTACAAGTATTTCCTTTCGATTTACAAGAAGATGGCTAAAAAGTTAGTGAAGATTCAAACACCTAATGGGCATTGGGCAATGAGTTTGTTAGGACAGGAGTTTTATCCTACACCAGAGACCAGTGGTTCTTCCTTTTTTACTTTTGGTTTGGCTTGGGGAATTAACCAAGGAATATTAGATGTGGAAACTTACGAGCCAGTGGTACGCAAAGCATGGAATGCCATGTGCAATTGCATTACCGAAGATGGAATGCTAGGCTATGTGCAGCCAATTGGTGCAGAGCCTGGTAAGGCTTGGCCCGATAAATCGGAAGTGTACGGAACAGGTGCTTTCTTAAGTGCTGGTTCGGAAGTATTTAAATTGTACAGCAAATAGAAATAAGATAATTACCGAATAGTAGAAAGCCTAACAATGTGAATTGTTAGGCTTTTGTTGTTTTTAAGAAGGTGAGGATGTCGTATTTCTATATTTTACATTCGTCTTTTTATTATCCCATTTTCTAGAGCCTGAAGGGCTCAAATATAATAGCCCGGGGTAAATGAGCACAGCGAATGCCACCCTGGGATATTAATGGGACCGTGAGTACCGACGCAAGTAGAAAGAACATTTGGAAAGCAATTCGCGTTTGCGTCGGAATAGCATAAAGTAGATTGTGGAAGCTTGAAGAGTTGAAGCTCAAAGCTTATTTAAAACAGCTCGAT
>JADGFH010000402.1 GCA_016743925.1 Labilibaculum sp. | reverse complement strand
AAATAAATAAATAAATATATTGAATTGGTACGTTTAATGATAAAATTACAGCATAAATTATAGTTTTTGCTAAACTATATATTTTTTAATTTATTTCCTTTAAAACACTTATAATTGAATAAGACCGAGAAGCTGGTCTCGATGATGAAGTTTGAGAGTAGATCACTCGGTCGCACTTGGGTATTTCAATAATTCGGATGGTATTTTTAATGCAGCCTTGACCTTTTTGCTTTCCCGAAACAAATTCAGGACAGGCTGTTTTTGGGGCAAGCAAAAAACGAAGAGCCCGTCTGGCTCTAAGACAAGAAAATAACAATTAGAATAGGTATTAATATCTGCAGTTCGAAAGAGAAAATAATCATTATAGCTCCCGCAAGGCATTCCTCGAAGCCCGATCAACTATTGTAAAAAGAGCCTCAATTTGATTCTTGAGAGCAGAACGCTTATGCCCTTTTACCTTTACAATCTCACAGTTTAAAGAATCCATAAGACCATAAAAGGCTTTATACAATTCATGGTTCGCAATTAACTTTCCATTTCTCGAAATGTAATTGTTTTTCTCGAATCGGTCTCTCCTATTGGGCAAACCAACAATATTTTGAGAATCGGTATAAACAATCACTCGCTTCTTACTCCCTTCGAGTTTCGCAAGTGCGTGTAGTAAAACCTGTATTTCCAATTTGGTAGACGAAGTATCTTCAAATTGCTTTAATTGTACCAATTTTTTCGCTTCATCGGGTGATAATGCGATATCTTCCACAAGTAAAGATGCTCCAAAACCAATTCCCGATTGAGGATTTACGCTTCCATCTGTAAACAAGTAAATTTCATCAGACATCATGCAATTTAATTGATTTCTGAGATCCCTCGATTCCTCGGGATGACAATTTGTAATTAAAAATTCGTAATTGATTCTGGATATTCAATTTCGGCTAAAAATAAGCCATGCCCAGGAACAGAAGATCCAGCATTCGATCTATTTTTACTTTCAATAACTTTTCTAAATCCCTCCGAATCCATTTTGCCTCTTCCTACTTCTACCAAAGTACCAACAATGGCCCGAACCATGTTTCGCAGAAAACGATCTGCCTTTACGGTGAACACCAGCTCATCATCGGTCTCGGTCCATTCAGCTTTGTAAATTTTACAATTATTGGTTTTCACATCCGTATGCAGCTTGCTAAAGCTGGTGAAATCGATAAAATCGAACAAAACTTTAGCCGCTTCGTTCATTTTTTCCACGTCCAGCACATACTGCATGTTCCAATGTGAATAGGTACGAAATGGATTTTTATTCTTAGTAATCTTATAGTGATAAGTTCTTGCAATGGCATCGAAACGGGTGTGCGCTTCATCATTTACCAAAAACACTTCCTTAATGGCAATATCATGAGGTAGAAAGCGATTTAGTTTAAAGGCTAATTTTTCACATTCGAACTGAGTCGTTTCACTCACATTAAAGTGCACCATAAAATCACTCGCATGAACGCCTGTGTCGGTTCTACCACAACCCGTTACATTAATCGACTGATTTAATACAGTTGATAATGCCTTATTCACTTCTTGTTGCACCGTATTAGCATTAGGCTGTATTTGCCATCCATGATAATTCGTGCCTTTATAGCTTAATCGGATAAAATATCGTTTACTCAAATCTTAATTGTTTTCTAATTCTCCTCAAAAGTAATCATTTTTAAAAAATGCAAAAAAAGAAGTCGCTGAATTTTATTAGTATGCTACTAATTTGAAATCCTTCCTTTACACTTGATACTTATTCCTTTTTCCTTGAAGCTTCTTAAAATCATTAACACTTTTTAACGGGCTTGCATTTTCATAAAACGCTCAAAGGTTTATCTTTGTAGAGGTTTTTCTAAAAAACCAATGTCTTTTATGTAAATATTTCAAGTAATAAAATATATTTCTATGATCCAAACAGTTGATATCAAAGAACTAAATGAGCGAATCCAAAGAGAAAGTTCCTTCGTGGACTTGATTTCTATGGAAATGAACAAAGTAATTGTTGGTCAAAAGCACCTTGTTGAAAGCTTACTGATCGGATTACTTTCCAATGGTCATATATTATTAGAAGGAGTTCCAGGACTAGCAAAAACGCTAGCAATTAACACACTTGCAACAACTATTGAAGCTGATTTTAGCCGTATTCAGTTTACGCCAGACTTATTACCTGCCGATTTGTTAGGTACAATGATCTATAGTCAGAAGAAAGAAGAATTTGTGGTTAAGAAAGGACCTATTTTCGCTAACTTTATTCTTGCTGATGAGATTAACCGTGCTCCTGCAAAAGTACAGGCTGCTTTGCTTGAATCCATGCAAGAACGTCAGGTTACCATTGGTGACACTTCCTATAAGTTAGAGGAACCATTTTTGGTAATGGCAACTCAAAATCCAATTGAGCAAGAAGGAACTTATCCTTTGCC
This sequence comes from Labilibaculum sp., assembly GCA_016743925.1. GTDB lineage: Bacteria > Bacteroidota > Bacteroidia > Bacteroidales > Marinifilaceae > Labilibaculum. Next base: position 3,373 of record JADGFH010000402.1, on the reverse strand, counting down.
AGAGGCTCAGGTTGACCGTTTTATGCTTAAAGTGGTAATTAGCTATCCGAAGAAAGAAGAGGAGCAGTTAATTATGCGTCAGAATCTTTTGAAAGCATTTCCAAAAGCAAGTCAAATCTTAAAACCAGAAGATATCAACAAAGCGCGCGACGTTGTAAAGGATGTTTATATGGATGAGAAAATTGAGAAATACATTGTTGATATCGTTTTTGCGACACGTTTCCCTGCTGATTATGGATTGGATCAATTCAAAGATATGATCGCATTTGGTGGATCGCCTCGTGCAAGTATTAGTTTAGCTTCTGCGGCAAAAGCTTATGCATTTATAAAGCGAAGAGGTTATGTAATTCCTGAAGATATCCGTGCTGTTTGTCATGATGTATTGCGTCATAGAATTGGACTTACTTACGAAGCTGAGGCAAATAACATTACCAGCGAGAATATCATTAGTGAGATTTTGAATACCGTTGAAGTACCATAGATATTACCAATTGGTAATTGTTAATTAATAATTATTCATTCGTAATTAAGCTATGGAAACTAGTGAATTATTAAAACGCGTACGACAAATAGAGATCAAAACCAGAGGTCTTTCCCGTAATATTTTTGCTGGAGAATATCATTCTGCGTTCAAAGGACGTGGTATGACTTTTAGTGAAGTTCGGGAATACCAATATGGTGATGATATCAGAAATATTGACTGGAATGTTACGGCACGTTACAATGAGCCTTACGTTAAACTTTTCGAAGAAGAACGTGAGCTAACCGTAATGTTGATGATTGACGTTAGTGGTTCTCGTGAGTTTGGTACCATGTCGAAGCTGAAAAAAAATCAGATAACAGAGATTGCTGCCGTACTTGCATTTTCAGCCATTCAAAACAACGATAAAATTGGGGTCATCTTCTTTTCAGATAAAATCGAGAAGTTTATTCCTCCTAAAAAGGGAAAATCGCATATTCTTCGAATCATTCGTGAATTAATCGATTTTAAACCAGAACATAGAAACACTGATATTACTAGTGCTCTTAGATATCTGACCAACGTAATTAAAAAACGTTGTACCACTTTTGTGATATCCGATTTTATTGATGAAGGATATGAAAACGCATTAACCATTGCAAATAAAAAGCATGATGTTGTTGCGCTTAAAATCTACGATAAAAGAGAAGAAGAAATTCCGTCGATTGGCTTAATTAAAGTTAAGGATGCGGAAACAGGAGCGTACAGCTGGATCGATACATCGAACAAAAAAGTAAGAGAAAGCCACAGCAAATGGTGGAAGCAAAAAAATGACCTTGCTACCGACATTTTCAAACGCTCTGGTGTAGATGTTGCAAATATTCGAACAGATCAGGATTATGTGAGATCATTAATCTCTTTGTTTAAAAGAAGAGGACACTAAAATCTAGAAGTAGACGACTATGACAAATAAAATTAACATCCCATATCAAAGGTTAGCAAAACGATTATTCGTGTTGTTACTTGTGTTGGGAGCTACTTTTTCTTCCCTTTCGTCTTATGCTCAAGAGGTAGACAAAGGAATTAATTACAGCGCCAGACTCGATACGAATTTAATCGTTATTGGCGATCAAATTAACCTATTGCTTTCTGTTGAGCAGCCAAAAGGTGTAAAGATTGAGTTTCCAGCTTTCAAAGACAGTATTGGTTCTGGAGTTGAGATCATTCAACAAAATCCGCAGGATACAATTCAGATGGAAAGTGGGAATATCAAGGTAAATAAGAATTTCCTAATCACCTCTTTTAATGATGGCGTTCACAAAATGAATCCTTTCGAATTTAAAATTCATGAAGAAAACCTGATGAATATTATTCGAACGGACACTTTGCTCTTAGGTGTTAAAACATTTGAGATAGATACCAGCAAAGCCAATTTTGATATTATCATGCCTATTCACACGCCCATTGCCTTTGCTGAAATAGCTCCCTGGGTATTTGGCGGATTGCTTCTTGTTGCTATCATCGTTTTGTTGTTTTTATATCTGCGAAAGCGTAAGAAAAACCAACCTTTGTTTACTAAGGTAAAACCAAAGGAACCGGCTCACGTGATTGCATTACGCAAATTAGATGAAATCAAACATCAAAAGCTGTGGGAAACAGGAAAGGTGAAAGAATTCCATTCTGAATTAACCGATACCATTCGTTTCTATTTAGATGAGCGATTCAAACTATCAACGATTGAATCAACCACTGATGAAATAATAACAGCGGTAAAATCGGTCGATCAAGAATCGGAATGGCATGTGAAACTAAAAGAAATTTTGGAACGTGCCGATTTGGCCAAATTTGCAAAGTTCTCTCCATTGCAAGATGAAAATGAGATGAGCTTAAAATATGCCTATAAAATTATTGAGACAACCATTGTTGAAGTAATTCCTGAAGAAGAAAAAGCTCAGGAAGAAACAACAGCGGATGACGCTAAGAAGAAAGAATAGTAAACTTTGAAAATACAAAGTATGAATTCTATACAATTTGCAAACCCAGAATATTTTTATTTGCTTCTACTTTTACTACCCTTAATTGCTTGGTATGTATTAAAAGACAAAAATGCACATGCGAGTATTCAGGTATCTACATTAAAGAGCTTTAGCACAGCACCAAAAACGTACAAGTATTATTTGCGACATGCATTGTTTGCTTTTCGCGTTTTGGCAATTGTATTTTTAGTTGCAGCTATTGCTCGACCGCAATCCAGCAACAGTTGGAAAAACGAAACCTCGGAAGGTATAGATATTGTGATGTCATTAGACATTTCGAGTAGTATGCTTGCTCGTGATTTTGAACCTGACCGATTAGAAGCTGCCAAAGAGGTAGCGATGAATTTTATTACTGGCAGACAGGAAGACAAAATTGGATTGGTAATTTTTAGTGGGGAAAGTTTTACACAATGTCCATTAACAACCGATCATGCCGTCCTTATTAATCTCTTTAAGGATATTCAGAGTGGAATGATTGAAGATGGCACGGCAATTGGATTAGGATTGGCCAACGCTGTTAATCGTTTAAAGGATAGTAAATCAAAATCTAAGGTAATTATCCTCTTAACCGATGGAGTGAACAACCAAGGAGAAATTGCTCCTATTACAGCTGCAGAGCTTGCTAAAACATTTGGCATTAGAGTCTATACAGTTGGAATTGGTACTATGGGAACAGCTCCCTATCCTATTCAAACTGCCTTTGGTATTAGCATGAGAAATATGCCGGTAAAAATTGACGAAGAAGTATTGAGACAAATTTCCGATATGACTGGTGGTCAATATTTCCGAGCAACAGATAACAATAAGCTTAAAGCAATTTATGCAGAGATTGATAAATTGGAGAAAAGTAAAATTGAAGTAAAGCAATACAGTACAA
>JADGFH010001130.1:417-1657 GCA_016743925.1 Labilibaculum sp. | reverse complement strand
GCCTATATTGGAGAATATTTGGCGCAATTACGTGGCTCTAGTGTTGAACACATAGCGAAAATCACTCGAGATAATTACTTTAAATTATTTTTTTAAAGTGTCTTAAATCGGTGTTCTATGCGATTTTTCTTCACACAATAGCACCAACAGAGAACCTGTCACAAAGCCTAATACAACACAGGCCCAGGTAAATTCATTGTGCCATATAAATTGATCAATTAAAGAACAACAGATAGAAAAAAAAATGGCAGTTGTTAGTAGTGTGATAAATTTTTTCATGATTGTATTGCCCCGTTCAAAAGTCCCGTCCAACAAGTATTAAGATTACTCATTCTCTATGGGTATACTTTATTGGCAATTACACTTGTTTTCTGTGCCCAAATACCATGGTAAATGTGAAATATTCACATATTTTGCTTAGTGCACATATTCATTTTGATAGGTCATACGATTAGTATTACAAAACAGGCAAGGCTAAAAGCTTGGCTTTGATATAATTTAGGTTTCAGAATGTTGTTTTGGTTTCTTCCCTGAAACAATATAAGCAAAAGCTAAAACCTCTGCCACAACACGATACAGTGATTCAGGAATATCATCATAAAGCTCCAGTTGAGAGAGCAAAACCGCCAAATCAGGATCTTCATGAATAGGAATGCCATGCTCCTTAGCCAGTTCAATTATTTGCTGCGCCACTTCATCCTGTCCTGTTGCCGTTACCTTAGGCGTAGGATTTGACTGATCCTCATCATAATGGAGAGCGATTGCCTGCTTGAATGGGGTGTTATCATTGTTATTCTTAGATTTATTTTTCTTGGTCATTTTTAGTATACTCATGAATAACTGGCAATTTAAAAATCAATCTTATCTTTGCTTACACTTTTTCGTCGAGGATAAATTGGCTCTTTGTTTGTTCTTTTTGGGCTTCCTCTGGAATGCCATGAATTGCGACGAGTTGTGAGAGAGTAAAGCCTGCTGAAATCAGCCGTTCGCTGAGCAGGGTGAAATAATTTTGTATTAATCGTTGACTGTCTTTCTCTTCGGTCCAGAACTGGATGGCCAGGTCAATTTTATCAAGGGTTATATAGATACGTATGCCACCGAGTGATTGTAGGTTGAATGCCATATTAACGGTCCATATTTTATTGCCGAGTTCCGCTTCTTTTTCTTTTTTCTCTTCACGAATTTTTAATTGCAAGATTTCTTGTTGATCATTGTGACGAAATGGAATTTCAACATTCAA
>JADGFH010001130.1:0-407 GCA_016743925.1 Labilibaculum sp. | reverse complement strand
TGATCGGAACTTTCTCGTGCCTGGAACTGAGAAATAACAATTCTTGATAAAACACTTTCAATCTGATCCAGTAGTCTTGTCTGGAGTAATAAGTGATTATTGAGTTGCAATAAAGGTAACTCAAGAACAGGCTTTTGAACCTGTGCATGCTTTACTTGATTGGGTAAGTCAAAAAATGGGGCTGAATGCACAGATGGTTTAATAAGACCCTCTAAAGCCATATGTTGATATAAACCACTTTGCGCTGTGGCTTGTTTCGGCATAAATACTGCTTCATTATTTGAAATTAAAGTAACGAGACGTGATAATGCCGCTTTTAAATCAGTTGAAGAAATTGGAACTGTGGTATTTGTGCTTGTGTTTGAATTAACTAATTTGGATTCTAAATAAAGCCCTGAATTTTGCAC
>JADGFH010000401.1:4747-5843 GCA_016743925.1 Labilibaculum sp. | reverse complement strand
TCAAGATGATGGCTGATGATTCTGATGATGCTCTGCTTGCCAGCGTTTCTGCATATTGGGGAATTGACCTGAGCCCAGAAGATATTGCTGAAATTCGTTTTGAAAAAAGAAAATTACCTAAGAAGTATAGAGATACTATTGCACAGCCTTTAGAAGGAATGCTTTATGAAATTAAAATGGGCATATTAGCTGGTAGTAAAAGCAATGAATATGATGCTCCTTTTAGTATGTTAATTTCCGGATCTTATCGTTTTAAGTCAGGAATATATGCTGGTGGAGGTATTGGTTACGAAACACTGAATGGTGGGAGTATGCCTGTTTTTGGAGAGATAAAATATCAGGCAAAATTAAATGGTGTTAGACCGTTTATTTATTTGCAATCAGGTTATTCTATAGCATTAGAAGATACAGAAGGATGGAATAATTATAACAATTCAGAAGATGATACAAACTCTGTTGGTGGAATATTTATTAATCCAGGAATTGGTTTTAATTTAGGGAATATTGGAGATAATAGTTTTACTTTAAATATTGGTTACCGCTTTCAGAAAATGAAGCATAAATGGAAAAATTTACATGCTAACGATACAGAATATTTAAAGGAAGAATACAACCGTTTATCTATTCATTTGGGTTTAATTTTCTAAAAAAAACATTTAGGATGAGTAAATTTTATGAGAATATGCTTACTTTGAAGAAGATCAGGATTCGTCCTGATTTTTTTATTTACCAAAATCGAATAAAATGGCAATTCAAATTGGAAGATTTTCATTTCGTGGCCCATTCACAAACTTGGATGAAATAAAAGATCGTCCAGGTATTTTTATTATTCATGGAGGGGAACAAAAAATAGATCCCTATTTTATTTGTGAAACTCCTTTATTGAAGACAAGCATTGAAAATGAACTTAAGGCCAATAATTTGATATTAGGTTATGAGAATAATTGTTTCATATCTATTTGTAATACTTTTTGTGTACTCACTCTCGATCGCAAAGAGATGGTAGAAGAATTAGAAACTATATTATTGTAATATTGTTTTTTTAATAAAGAAATTCCCTCCTAAATTATTCAACCAGCTAGGCTAATTTTGCAAC
>JADGFH010000401.1:0-4737 GCA_016743925.1 Labilibaculum sp. | reverse complement strand
ATTAGTATTCGTTTTGACTTATAAATAGTTGAAAAGTTAATATTTCAACAGTTTCTTTTATCTTTGCAATTCAAAATAAGTTTAAATAAGAAATTTGGCACGGATATTAGCAATTGATTACGGAAGAAAAAGGGTAGGCATAGCAGTTACAGATCCATTTCAAATAATTGCAAATGGATTGGATACGGTTGCAGCTAAGGATGTATTAGAATATCTGCAGAAATATATAGCAACAGAACCAGTTGAGTGCTTTGTTGTTGGATATCCCAAGCAATTAAATAATGAGGATAGTGAATCTGTAAAATACTTGAAGCCATTTTTGGGAAAGTTAAAGAAGAAATTTCCTGAAATTCCAGTTGAGTTGGTTGATGAAAGATTTACCTCTAAAATAGCATTTCAAACGATGATTGATGGAGGTTTAAAAAAGAAGGCAAGAAGAGATAAAGCCATGATTGATAAGGTGAGTGCTACAATTATATTACAAACATACATGGAAACCAAAAGAAATCTTTTTTAGATTTCCTGGGATTCGGATAATTAGAGATTGAAAAGAATGATTTTACCCATTACCATTTATGGCCATCCTGTTTTAAGAAAGGTAGCCAAAGATATTGATAAGGATTACCCAGACTTGGAAAAGTTTATGGCGGATATGTGGCAAACGATGTATTTTGCTGATGGAGTTGGACTAGCCGCTCCGCAAGTAGGGCGCTCAATAAGAATGTTTGTTCTTGATTGTTCGTCTTTTGCGGAAGATGAACCAGAATTAGAAGGTTTTAAGAAAATGTTTATCAATGCTAAAATAACTGAAAGGACAGGCGATGAATGGGCAATGTCGGAAGGTTGTTTAAGTATTCCAGGATTGAATGAAGATATATCGCGTCCTGAGTCAATTAAGATTGAATATTACGATGAAAATTGGGTGTTTCATCAGGAGGAATATTCTGGCTTCGCTGCAAGAGTCATACAACATGAGTACGATCATCTTGATGGTGTGATGTTTACAGATCATTGTGCGCCGCTAAAAAAGAGATTGTTGAAAGGTAAATTAACCGGTATCTCGAAAGGTAAATTTAAAGCAAAATATAGATTTACACTCGCTAAATAAATTCTAAACCTTACCATTTCGGTAGGGTTTTTTTACGCACTCACGGATAATATATAAACTAATCAGGATCTGAAAGGGGGGAGTTATGTTTGTTTTTGTTTCAAATTGCTTAAACAAAAAGTAAAAACCTTCGTACTAGCAGATGTTGATTGAAATCTAATTTAAATCTCTATATGATGAAAAAACTTATTTTACTACTAATATTGTTTGCTCCATTTTTAGGAAAGGCTCAAGATATTGAACAATTCTTGTTGGCTGGAACTGAAGATGCATCGAAATTGACAAAAAACTATGTAAATCCTGTCGCTAAAGGGTTCATGTATGGACTAAATAATGGTTGGTATTCAACTGCACGCACTCATAAAAAATTAGGCTTCGATATCACTTTTGTTGCCAATTTGGCAAAAGTTCCAGGTAAAGATGAGATGTTTAGTTTTGTAGCAAGTGATTATTCCAATATTACATTGGCGAATGGTTCTAGTGAAATACAAACCTTAATGGGAGGAGATAATAATACTTCTCTTTCTGCTAGAATACAAACTAACGGTGGTGATTTTAAACTCACTGATTTTACAATGCCTGACGGAATTGGTGAGGATCTGCCAATGAATGCAGTACCTTCTACAACATTGCAGGTTGGTATTGGTATTCCAGGTATTGACGCTGATTTAAAAGTTAGATATCTTCCTAAAATTGGAACTGATGAATTGGAAGTTGGTATGTTTGGTGTTGGTATCCAAAAGGACTTAAGTAAAATGCTTAAAATTAGTAAAACTCCAGTTTCTATCTCAGCATTACTTGCTTATACTAAACTTACAGCAGAATATGATATACAGGCAGAATCTGATTTAAATGGTAGTGGACAAATGATGGAGTTTGCTACTAATGCCTATACATTTCAAGTTATCGGATCTGTGAATCTAAAATTAATAGAATTCTACGGAGCTGTTGGTTACAATACGGCAAAAATGGATGTTGATATTAAAGGATCTTATGAATTGGAGTACACAGAAGAAATATCAGGGTTGACTGTTTCGGAATCTGTTACTGACCCAGTTTCTATAGATTTTGATGCAAGCGGTATTCGAGCAACTATCGGAACCAGACTAAATCTTGGTTTCTTTAAAATATTTGGAGATTATACCATTCAAGAATACAATACGATTACTGGTGGAATTGCATTTAGTTTTAGATAATTTTTCCTTGAATGCATAAGCATTTGGTACATTTTGTTAGAAAAGCCCTTGTTATACGAACAAGGGCTTTTGTTTTATAAGCAGATATGTTGTAATTTAATTTACAATAAATTTGATTATTGATGATTCTTAGAGAGTTCATACGTCAAAATCCATTTTTCCGCCTTTTACTCCCTTTAACAATTGGAATTGTATTTTCTCATGCATTTTCATTGCCTCAAGAGCTAAACTATTCTTTGGTTGTAATCGGTTTATTGGGAATTATGATTTTTATATTCCTTACAAAACTTCGGAAATCATATGTTCTCCGATCCTTGTTTGGAGTATTTGTTTTTTTCACTTGTATTGGTGCTGGTGGTAATCGATATTTAAATGTAGAATCTTCAATGCAAATGACCTGTGATAATTCTGTAGTTGGTTTATTAGGAAATATTGTAGAACAACCAGTTGAAAAAGCGAATAGTTATGCTGTTGTTTTTAAGGTAAAACAACAGAAACATGAGAATGTTTGGCAAAATGAAGAAGGCAAAGTGATGCTTTACCTACAAAAAGATAAACGTGTTAATAGTTTGATAATAGGAGATCCGCTTATGCTGAATAGTAGCATAAGACAAGTAAAGAACTTGGGAAATCCATATGAATTTGATTACGCGTCTTATCTAAAAACTCAACATATTCTTTACACGGCTTACGTGGATTCTTTATCTTGGAATAGAGTTGGTAATAGTTCTCATTTTTCTTTTCGTGTAGTTGCAGCTAAGTGGAGAGATAAGCTTTTAGATATATACCGCAAGAATGGGATTAAGGACGAAAGCTTCGATATTCTTGCCGCCTTAACCTTAGGATATAAAACAAGTCTCGATCCAGATACTAAAAAAGCATGGGCAAATGCCGGCGCAATGCATGTACTTGCAGTATCGAGATTAGAATAGTGTAGGTTCTAGTTTGATTTATTATATTTGATTCAAATTCAAACTGATAAAATGGATAAGCCAAATAATTGCATAATTTTCGCCCGTGTATCAACGTCTATACAAAACACTGATTCTCAGATTGCTGTACTTAGGGAATATGCTGTTGAGAAGGATTATAAAGTAATTGAAGAATTTAAGGAGATTGGTAGCGGTTATGTGACAAAGGAAGAGCGAAAAGTTTTAAAAGAATTTGAAATTTATATTAAGGAAAATCATCAAGAAATAAAACATGTATTATTTTTTGAGATTAGCCGTATAGGGAGGCGAGCAATTTCAGTTTTACATATTATTCAAGAGTGTTTTGATTTGCAGATTAATGTATTTATCAAACAAAATAATATGAACACCTTTAAAATCAATGAAGATGGGAGTTTAGAAGAGAATTTCACCAATAAAATGTTGATTACTCAAATGGCAGGTTTTGCAGAATTTGAGGGAAGTCAAATCAAGAGCAGAATTGTACGTGGTAAGAAAAATTCCATTATAAAGGGTTTTTGGCAGGGAGGCGTGCCACCTTTCGGGTTTGTTGTCGATGATAAGAACGAATTAAAAGAACATCCTACAAATGCAGATATTGTAAGAGAAATCTATCAAAGATATATTGATGGGGAAGGAAGCAGTCGGATTATCAATTGGTTACACGAAGGTGGAGTAAGAACTAGATATGGGAAAAAAATATGGGATGAAGCGACAATACGCCAAATGATAGAAAGTGAGGTTAATAATGGTAGAAGATATTATAAAGGTGATAAAGACTTTATAATTCCATGCCATCCAATTATTGATGATGAAATTTGGCAAAAGGCTTATAACAAGTTAAAAAGTAATCCAACTCAACTACACAAAAGAAAATATGATTATGTGATTGCAACTAAAATATTGAAGTGTGGGTGCTGTGGTAGTATTATGAATTATATTAATAAAAAAACTCATAAAGTTTTAAAATGTAAATTATACAAATTCCATATTCGTTGTAATAATCACGGTATTAATATTTTACGATTTTATGATGTGATTTATTCATTAATGGAAAATCAAAAAAGCTTTATAAATATCAAAGAACAAGAAGATAAAAAAGCTGAGAATGAGAGAAAGAAAGAATATAAAGAAGATGAAATTAAAAGGATAAATAAAGAACTGATTAAGACTGAAAAAAATAATATAAAAATAAAATCAGATTTTTATGGTGAGAATCCTTTAGGTCTTGAAGAAGAAGAAGTTAAGGTAATCACAATAAAGAACAACAGTAATATTGCGAAATACAAAAAAGATATTGCAAAACTTGATTTGGAAATAAATGAATTAAAATCCTATAATTTTAGTCAATGGGTTGATTTTAAAGAAAGTAATAAGTTTGAAATTAACTCAAATATCCAAAAAGCCATCAAAGAAATAACTTTTTACCCCGTCCATGAAAGCAATTATAATTTTACAAATAGAAATGATGATAACATTTATC
>JADGFH010000400.1 GCA_016743925.1 Labilibaculum sp. | reverse complement strand
AGGCTTTAAGGCTGGTGGAAAAGAAAATACCTTATTAAATCAGAATAGTAATAGAGAGCCTGAATTAGAACCTTTGGATAAGGTGATGATGAAAGATTTTTTAGAAAAGGATCTTAAATTATATTTGGGACCTGAGATTGTTGCCATATCGCCAGATTCGGTTAAGCTAAGTTTTCAGTCAAAAAAGGCAAGCAGTTTTCAACTAAAATGGATCAGTGGTAGTAATGATACCTTGAGTTATACCTTTAAAGCTGGCAAGAAACATCAGCTCGTGTTACCTGTTCGTAAAAGCTTTATTTATCATTACGATATTACAGATCAGAATGGAACTACGGGACATTATGAGTATAATAACTTTTTAAATTTTAAACGCCACAATATTCAATTTCCATCTGCTAGTAAACCGACAGGTGCTATAGCAGCTACTTTTTTAACATTAAAAGAGCAATTTCTTATAAACAAAGGTTTAGCATTGGTATTGGATGAATCCGCTTCTGATTTTCCTATGGCATTAGCTCAATCCTTCGATTTGGATGTAATTGCATTAAATGCTAATAAGCGTGAGGTAAAACAAATTAGAAACAGATGGCAAGAATATGAAGTATACAGCAGAAAGCTAAATATTCAACAAGTTGCTAATATTACAAAAATTCCTATTTCATCTGATATTGCAAATTTGGTATGGGTTTCTGAAGAGTCCAAAGCTGATGCTGATGAAGTTATTAGATTGATAGCACCAAGGGGAGTGGCTTTTATTGCTGGTGCAGATAAAGATTGGTTACATAAATCACAACAAATATGGCAAGTGGATATTGAGCAACTTTCGGGAGGCTTACTTTTAAAGAAACATCCTTTAGAGGTGGAAGGTGAATGGACACATCAATATGGTCGTTCAAATAATTCTGCTTTTGGAGGTGAAAGCTTGTGGGGATCTACCCGTTCAGAAGACTTCGATATTCAGTGGATGGGACGTCCTGGACCTCGATTCCAAACAGATCGTAATGGTCGTAAACCTTCTCCTCTGGCCATAAACGGACGAATGTTTACCCAAGGGAATCAACGTATTGTTGCATTGAATGTACACAATGGAAGTATATTATGGTCGAAAGAATTACCAGGCTTACGCCGAATGAATACACATCGAGATTGTTCCAATTGGGTGGCCGATAATTCATATGTCTATGTAGCTAAGGGTAATAAGGCCATTAAAATTGATGCCGCAAGTGGACAAATGGTCACGGCCTTTGAAATACCCAATAAAGATTCGGACTGGGGATATATTGGCTTAACTAATGATTTAGTAATTGGTAGTCGGGTTCCACAAGGTGCATCTTATACTGTTTTTCACGGTGGTGGTGGTGAAGGTTGGTACGATGCACAAAAGGGTGATAATACCAACAAAGTGGTTAGTCAGGAGCTATTCGCTCACTCGAAGAACGGACAAGATTTACGTTGGAAATACCAACCGAAAGGGCATATCATCAATTCAACCATTTCGATGGCAGATGAAAGTATTTGCTTTGTTCAATCCTCAAATACGAAGCTATCAAAAGCAAAAAGAGGAAATGATAACATCTTTAAGCATCTGCAACTGGTTAAACTAGATGCGCATAGCGGGAAGCTCGTGTGGAAACATACAATCAATAATCTAGCAGGTATTACCATGTACTCCATGGCGATGTCAAGTAATAAAATTGTGATTGTATCTTCTACTGATTGGAATTTCATGATTTATACTTACGATGCGAAAACAGGTAAACTGTTGTGGAAGAAAGAACAACGTTGGTTTCATGGTGACCATGGTCAGCAATTTGCCAGACCAGCCATTGCAGGCAATCGTTTGGTGGTTAAACCAATGCAATACAATCTTGAAACCGGTGAAAATATTGAATTCAATGTGCCGAAATCAGGACATGGATGTGCCACTTATGCATTAACAGAGCAAGCAATTTTTTATCGTGGAGGAAGTGTGACGCAATTTAATTTTGAAACACGCGAATTTTCACGATGGGATCGATTACGACCTGATTGCTGGATAAGTACTATTCCGGCGCAAGGTATGGTTCTATCACCAGAAGGTGGAGGAGGATGTAGTTGTGGAAACTGGTTAGAGACTTCAATGGTATTAGCTCCTAAATCGAGAGCTCCTATTACCATTAAAACTGTTGGAGATAAAAAGCCTGATTATAAAGACGAAACTTATGGGAAGTATACCCAGCGTTATCAGCCCAATGAGTTTGTGGATTCTCTGCAAGTTGAAGCTATTTTGAAACCAGGTTTAATAGGAACGATTTATTATACAATTGATGGATCGGAACCTACAAAGGAATCTAATTTGTACACAAGTGTAATTACCATAGATCAAAGTGCGACTCTTAAAGTTGCCGTCTTTATTGAAAAGGATGGACTAATTAGAAAATATGTTCGTGACAGATCTTTTGTAAAACTTCGACCCGTGCCAGCAATTGAGAGACAGCGCTCTATAACAAAAGGGGCTTTGAAAGTGAAATTTCACAAAGCAACAGAGTCTGGAAAAGTATATTATACCATTGATGGTCGTGAGCCAACATCTGATTCTAATGAAGGATCAAATGGTGTAATGATAAGTGGTAAAACCATTGTGAAAGCACGAACTATTTGGCTCGAAGATGGTAAGGAGTATTTAAGTGAGATTGTGAGTAAGGAGATTGAAATTCCTGAATTTCAAGAAGCAGTAATAGCTGAGGTTAAAGCAGGTATTCAATATGAATATTATGAGGGGGAATGGAAAAAGTTACCAGATTTCAAAAGCATCAAGGCTATAAAAGAAGGTGTGATACCTACAATGAATGTTGACTCTCGCACCAAAAATAAAAATTATGGCTTCCGTTTTAAAGGATATTTAAATGTTCCAGCTGATGGAATCTATACATTCAATACGGCTTGTGATGATGGTAGCTATATTTTCTTACACAACGAGGAGTTTATTGATGATGGAGGAAGTCATGGTCCTAAGGAAAAGAAAAAGGACATTGCCCTAAAAGCTGGATTGCATCCAATTTCGATAATCTATTATCAAGTTAGCGGTGGACAAGCTTTTTCCGAAAGTATTGAAGGACCCAATATGGCTAAACAAGCCATTCCTGCTAATTTGTTGTTTCATAATTAAAATATGATGACCATGCGTAAATTCATATTTGTTGTTTGTCTGTTTTTACTGAGTATTAACATACTAGAAGCTTGTCGTTTTACAGTACGTGAGATAGGTTACTCGACCTTGTCACGTGATATGTATTCGCTTGTAGTACTTGATGAAAATGTAAATGCAACTGATGTGTATTGGAATTCAGTACACAGGAAACTTCATGAATCTAACATTCGACTTTCGGTGCTGAATCCTTTTGCGGATAGGCAGCATCCTTTTGCAAAGCAGATTATTGCGTCTAACATTAGCCTTCCAGCTTACGTTCTGATTGCCCCAAATGGAAGAATGTTAATACTGAATCACAATAAATTTGAATTAGCTCTTAAGGAAGTTTTCGATTCACCTATCAGAAAGAATCTTTATGAAGACATTCCTTCTGTTTTTTCTGTTCTATTATGGGTCGATGGAGAAGATGAAACAGTGCATAAAAGTACAGCAAGAATAATTTCAGAATCTGTTAGTCAGATTGAAAATATGATGCCACATATGCCAAAGGAAGTAAAAAAAGGTCCTTTGACATATCGAATTACAAAAGAAATTTATTCGAAAGAAAGAGTTTTGATGTGGGCTTTGGGTTTAGATGAATTTCCCAAAAGACCAGTCGCATTTGTTTTCTATGGAAGAGGGCGTATTATGGGAGATGTTGCGAGTTTTTCCGAAATAAAAAATGGAAAGTTATACAAGTTAATGTCGATGATTGGAGCTGACTGTGAGTGTGGTTTGGATAGGAAATGGATGTTGGGAAATCAGATTCCTTTATTATGGGCTGCTGATACGCGCCAAATCTTGGTTGATGAGCTCAATTTTGATGTTGACAATCCAATGATTTTAGCCGAAATGAGTCGGATATTGGCAAAAGAGACAGACGCGAATGTTGCTGGAGATATTGGATTTGGCCCTGAGGAAATTAATTTAGACGAAGCGTTTGATGAAATACCAGAACTTACATTTGATGAAAATATAAAGGAATCGAATGCATGGATGTTTTATTTAATGGGTCTTGTGTTATTTATATTATCTATTGGTTTATTTTTATTCTTTCGCAATAAAAGCCAATAAGTACCTAAGTATGAAAGGGAGGGGGGATCCTCTTCCCTTTTAGATTATAATAGTAAAATGATGATGAAAAGTTGTGGCGTTGGAAGTATGAAATGGATTATATTCGTCATACTGGCATGTTTAAGTTTGAATTTATGCGCAAAAAAAAAAGTATATAAACATAAAGGAATATGGCAGGAACTATACTTGTATCATGCTCCATCAGAAAAATTTTCCTTTGGAATATTACTTAATAATCTTTATAGTACGAGTGAGGGGAATAAGGATTGGTTTGTTCAACCTGGAGTGAAATATGAGATTGTTACCAACATCCATATCGAAAGTTTATTTCGCCGTGAATATTTTAAATCCGATGATGGGTGGACTTATGAGAATCGCTCTACAATTCGATTAAGTGGTCAAACCCATATTGGAAATTGGTCTATTCGTAACCGTCATCGTGTTGAGCTAAGATATTTTGAAAAAGAATCAAGTAGTTATAGGTATAGAACAGATATTAAACTAAAACCTGATTGGTCTTTTACTAAATTGAAACTTAAGCCATACATTCAAGAGGAAGCTTTTGTTAGTTCTAAAAAAGTATCGCGAATAAGAAGTTATTTTGGGATTCAGGGGAAAAAAGAAGCTTTTGAACCATCGATTTATTTATTGGTTCAATCCAATAATCTTGGTGACTATTTTAAACATTTGCTGATTTATGGAATTTCAGTAGGTATCCAATTGTAATATTTTAATAAAAAAATAAGTGAAACATGAATATGAAGAACTATGGGTTATTAGCAGTATGTTTAATTTTTATGAGCTGTGCAGTAAAATCTAAATCAAATAAAACTGATGAGGATAAGCAAGAGTTAAAAGTTATGGTCTGGAATATTTTGCACGGGGGAAAGAACAAAGACTTGCCTGCTGATGGCAGACCCGATGTAATTAGTATTCTTAAACAGTCCGAAGCAGATGTAATATTGATGATTGAAACATATGGTTGTGCACCATTGGTGGCCGATTCATTGGGATATAATTACGAATTATTATCTAGCAATCTTTGTATCTATAGCCGCTATCCAATTGTGAAGAAATTTAAATTTCCTGATCAGATATCTACTTTCAATTTTGGAGGCGTGCAGATTGATGTTAATGGTCAGCGAGTAAATGTTTTTGATACCTGGTTACATTATTTGCCTGATACACGTTTAGCACCATTGGATAAATCTGAAGATGAAATATTAGCATGGGAAAATGATGGTACTAGAGATGATGAAATTAAATCAATCATGGCTACAATTGATACTTACATTCAAAATGCAGATAGTGTGCCGGTGATTATGGGTGGTGACTTTAATAGTCATTCACATCTCGATTGGACAGATAGTACCAAAGGTATGTACAATCATGGTGATGCAGTTGTTAATTGGACAGTTTCTAAAGCAATGGTCAATGCCGGATTTGAAGATACATTCCGTAAGATGCATCCCGATCCTGTTAAAAATATTGGAACAACTTGGTTAGGAGTGCGTGATGCAGACGGTAAATTATTATTTACCCGCCGCGATCGTATTGATTACCTATACAGCAAAGGACGTAGTCTGAATGTGAAAGATTCGTAT
>JADGFH010001129.1 GCA_016743925.1 Labilibaculum sp. | reverse complement strand
ATCTATTTCTGTCAACGAAAAAGGTTATCAAGATCTGTACAGTTGGGCTTCATCGCTCGGGCAACTAAATAGTGCCGGAGTTGAAGGAACCGGAACATATGGTGCTGAATTATTCAAGTATTTAGAAAGTAATGGAGTAATGGTATTTGAGGTAAATAGACCAGATAGGGCAGCGCGAAGACTCCAAGGTAAATCTGATACAACAGATGCAGTGTGTGCAGCAAATTCGGTACTTTCTGGCAAATCAACTGCAATTCCAAAGCAAAAATCCGGAGCTTGTGAAGCGATGAGAATAGTCTCCGTTGCACGTAGAAGTGCTGTAAAGGATAAAACACAAACGATCAACCAAATTAGAGCATTACTCGTCAGTGCCCCACAAGAGATACGTGAAAAGCTTTGGCGAACAAAAGCAATGGATTGTGTAAAAATGTGCATAAGAATAAAAATCTTAGGTGATACTGTTTTACTAGAATCCATGACTACAACGTTAAAACTACTCGCTAAGCGTTGGTTAATGCTTTCAAAAGAAATTAATCAGCTTGATAAAATGTTGGATGATTTAACACTTAAATATGCTAAAAAACTAAGAGGTAGATTTGGTGTTGGACCTCAAACTGCAGCCACTCTATTGTCCGTGGCTGGAGATAATCCTCAACGGTTGAAAAATGAGTCAGCTTTAGCTTCTCTATGTGGAACCAATCCATTACCAGCATCTTCGGGAAAAACAATAAGACATCGTCTCAATAGAGGAGGCAACAGAGTGGCTAATAATGCATTGTGGACAATTGCTATGGTTCGAATGCGAAGTGATCTACGAACTCGATCTTATGTTGAGCGTCGAACAGCAGAAGGTTTATCTACCAAAGAAATTCAACGGTGCTTAAAACGCTATATTATCCGAGAGTTATATCCTGTAATAATGAGTGATTTAAATAAAATACATAGTATTTCTTGACATAGGAGCGTCAATGAAGTAGCTGAAGCATTTTTCTCAAATCTAAAAAAGAACGAATAAAGAAATATATATACAAGACAAGGAATGAGGCTAGAAAAGGTATTTTTAATTACATTGAAATGTTTTATAATCCAAAACGACGTCATGGTTATTTAGGGTACTTATCCCCAGTATAAATTGAAGCTCAAATAATGGGTTGAAATGTGTCTACAAAATTGGGGGACGTCCAATATATCTCTTTAGTTTTTACAAGAACATCAAGGGCTCATTATATGAGGAAAACGACTTCAATCTGTTCTAAAAGGGACAAATAAAATGGAAACTATCAAAAAATTAAAAGAGAAAGCACAAAAACTCAAAAATGAAATAGTCGTACTGTATTATGCATATAAAAATCCGGCAACACCTCTTTTAGTAAAATTTATTATCATTTTTACTGTTGGTTACGCTTTAAGCCCTATTGATCTAATTCCAGATTTTATACCGGTCTTAGGATATTTGGATGATTTGATTATTCTTCCTGCACTAATAGCTCTCTCAATTAAATTAATCCCTAAGACAATAATTTCAGATGCCCGGGAGTTGGCAAAAACGGAGCCTCTCATTTTAAAAAAGAACTGGTTTTTTGCAATTTTATTTATTTTAATATGGATAGTAATCTTGTCAGTAATAGTGCTCTCGCTGTTCCGTTTATTCTCAGCCTAGATT
>JADGFH010001128.1 GCA_016743925.1 Labilibaculum sp. | reverse complement strand
AGGTAAGCGACAAAAGGCCTATTTGAGATATGTAGGTGCGTTCCAAGGCATTAAGGAGTCTAAATCTATATCTTCACCTTTGTCTGTGATCTCTGAAAAGATGTAATTTAGGTATTTATCAGGCTCAATTTTATTTATTTTAGCAGTTTCGACCAAGGAATATAAAACTGCACTAGAGTATGCACCCCGAGGCGTATTATTAAATAACCAGTTTTTCCTCCCGATACAGAATGGTCTTATAGCATTTTCAGCAATATTATTGTCTGGAGAAACCTCGGCATATTTTAGATATCTAACCAGATTTTTGTACTGATTTATTGAATAATTTATTGCTTTTGAAATAGGAGAATCAGGTGCAACTCTATCTTTATTTTCATGAAGCCATTTATAGAACTCCTGCCATATAGGAATTGATTTTTCTCTTCGTCTTTTTACAAAATCATTTACTGACAAGTTCATTTTTTTTAGGCTATTATTAACCTCATATAGTCTGCTGAAAAAGGTCACACCTTTATGAGCTTTTCCCTTTTTCTTTACGACTTTAGCCAAATCCCAAAACTTACGTCTTCCATGGGCAAGACAGCCAACATGCCATAGACCATAATCTTTAACTGCTTTGTTGTAACCTGAATATCCATCTGTCTGAAGAATACCTTTATATCCTTTCAAGAGTTTAACTGGTGTTTCCTGTTTTCTTGTTGGAGCATAATTAAAAAGAACAACTCTCTTTGTCTCTACTCCACCTGTCATGACCCACATATAGGATTTTGTATGAGCGGCTCGGTCTTTTTCTTTTAGAACTTGAACCGTTGTTTCATCCATGTTTATTAGTTTTCCACTAATAATATATTTTCTCATATGCTCTATTAGAGGTTCACATTTTCTTGACGCTGTTAAAGCCCAGTTACTCATGTTCTGCCTGCTAAGGTCTATTCCGATACGATTGAAGATTCTGTTTTGTCTATAAAAAGGAAGTGCATCACAGAATTTATTTGTAATTATATTAGCTACCAAACTGGGAGAGGCAATTCCTCCCGGAATAAATCTTTTAGGAGCTTTACCCTCTATAATTCCGGGTAAATCTTCTCTGTTCTTGAACTCATCACAGCTACAAGCTCCATACTTTTTAATGTCATACTCTTTTACAATGATTCTGGCTGGAATAAAATCCAATTCTTCTGTTGGTTTTGTAGGGATTAAAGGTCTTTCTTTGCTACAGCAGGGGCAAAGCTTATCTTTAGCATCAACATCTATGATAACTTTGATTCTAGGAATATCTTTAGGTATCGGTTTTCTACCAGGTCTCTTACCAGATTTTTTATCTTGTGTTTTACGAACTGTTTCTGACTCGGCTACTTCATCTGATAAAGAATCTTCCAACTCATCAAATAGGACTCCTTGTAATTTATCCTCATTGGTAAGCTTTTCATTCTTCTTTGCAAACAAGTACATTCTGAGAATTTTAACGTCTTCAGAAAGAGTCTTAACGTTGGTAGAAAGAATTTTTACTTTACCACTTAGCTGACTATTTTCTTTTAGAAGCAATGCTATAATTTCATCTTTATTAAGCCCTGAAAAATCCCTGCTATTCATAATAAGAATATACAGGATTTATTCAAATTATAAAACCCTTAAAAGAACTCTTTTGAGTAAGCGTCAAAGA
>JADGFH010000399.1 GCA_016743925.1 Labilibaculum sp. | reverse complement strand
TTCTTCTATCATCTTCTGAATTGCTTTCGATGAATAAGTCTTAAACTCTTTTAAAAGCTTAGCGGGATTAGAATTTCCATCATTAAAGATCAAATGAATATGACTAGGCATAATACAGTAAGCAAACAGGCACATGCCTTTTTGAGTACAACAAAAAGATAAGCTATCAGTTATAGCAGCAAAATACGCTTCGCGCACAAATACATCAATCCAGTATGTCGTTGCAAAACTTACAAAGTACAAACCTTCTTTATTATGGAATTTATATTTACGACTCAAAATTCATGTACTTATATTGTGATACAAAGGCTTTGGTTTGCATTCGCAAAGCACGAGCTACAAGCTCGCGCTAGCTAAGGATTATGCATCTAAAGCAAGACCTTTTGTCATCTCATTATATTCCTGATATGTGATAATTGCTGCTTCCTTACCCTCTTCAATATTAGCTTGCATTTTCGATAGCTTCGATGGCCCTACATTTTCACCAGCTATTAAGAAATTTGTTTTCTTACCTACAGCACTATCAACATCTGCTCCAAAATCTTTTAATTCTTGAGCAATCGTTTTTTTATCAGCACTAGCAAATCCCGACACAACAACCTTTTTCATATAAAAAGGATTCTCTTTATTTTTAGCATTCTCAAAATCAGGTTTGAAAACTTCACCTTTTAATTTCTCCCCATAGGAAGTACGGCTTCTTTTCTTTGTTTTTCTTTTAACAGGATTAGCCTCTTCTATCTCATTTAATGGAAGTCTATTATTTTGATATAAGTCGAATATTTTTGCACATGCTCTTGCATCAGATAAAGCTTCATGATGGTTTAATTCAATATTACATACTTGAGCAACTAAATTAAGTTTAGCACTTGTAATTCTATACGTACATTGCCAATCTAAATTCAAATCTTCATGTATTCCATTTAAATCCATTGCTTGTTCTAAACACGCTTTATCAGTGGAGAATGCATTATGCGCTACTACAACATTTCCTTCAATTCTCTTTTTTATTTCTTGGTATACATCTATAAAGGCCGGAGCATCTATAGTATGCTCGGGAGTTAGTCCATGTACTTTTGTAGTGTAATAATTATATTCATTATGTGGCGGCTGAATAAGTGTAGAATATTCTTCTACTATATTACCATCCTTATAAGAAACGATTCCTACAGCACAGACACTTCCTTTAAACGGCATTGCATGTTCAAAATCTATAGCGACAAAGTCTATATTATTCATGGTTATTTTAAGCTATTTATTAATTTTCTTGTAACTGTATCATTAATTTCATTGCACCTTCTCATCACATGATTTAAGAAGATTTCTTCACTAATAATTTGAAGGTTTTTATATTTATAATTTCGGATGCGCTTCTTTTCAGCTACAGAATCAACATTGAACTTATCATTTAACTCTTGCAAAAGAGGATGGTTTTCGTCTAAGGATATTTCCTTCATTATTGAGTCAGCAATGATAAAATAGTCTGTATCTATAGTTAGTTCCTTATCATCAGACCAACCGCCTAGATTGCCTATGATCTGAAATTCTATATACTTACTACCTTTAAGTTGATTTGTGAAGAACACATTTTTACTATAAAAAGGATTGCTTTTGCTGTCATTAATAAATTTTGAAACTTGTTCTTTTATATATTCATAATTAACTATAACCTCAGGTTCTGATAATTTCTTTGCTTCTTTAAATGGACTATCTAGTATTTTAACATTAATATTTTTGAAGCTTTCCCTTTCTTCAATACTTAACCTAGGAACATTAATAAACAATTTTTTCTTAACTCTACTGCAAGCCACATAAACCAACCTTGTCTCTTCTCCTACCTGAGTATCTAGTTTAATATTTGCTTTTGCATTAAAAATATAATCATCTACAATTTTCTCTAAGGATTTACTTACTCCTCCATTCTTATTCGTTTTATCAAACAGACATAGAAGAACATTATTAAACTCATCTCCTTTAGCTTGATGAATTGTTCTGATCTGACTATTGATCTTTGTTTGTTTTGAGAGAAATGGAAGAAATTCTTTAAAAGTAAAAACGTAGATTTCTTTATAATTACCTTTTACTTTATTTATTCTTTTAATCTCTACAGAATTTTTTTCAAGTTTCTCCATTAAATGGAGATAAATTTCTATGATTGGAGAATCAATTTGAGTTACTAAATATTCAAGTATTTCAATTGCCAACTTTCGCTTTTCAAATCCATCAAGATTGGCATATCTTAAGTGTTTCTTAATTTCTTTGATAGCCTCTTTATATTCTTCATGTATATAGAAATCATAGGCTTTTAGTAAAGAATGTATAAACCTCGGCCTTTGATTATTACTATCTACTGAGTATAGAGCTGAGATTAAATTATCCCCATGAATATTTTGGACATCATATTTTAATCGATTTACATCTTTATTATACCTACAAAGGACTGCATAATCATCATCACCAAGTTCTTTAATATACTTAACTGCACTTGAAGCTTCTCCCACAAGGATTACGACACTTTCTCCTTCTTCTGCTTTATCAGGTGGCTGTTGTTCAATATCGTCTCTTAATTCTTTTAAAAAAGCAACAACCTTTTTAGTACTCCTAAAATTATCTGATTTTTTATATGTAACTAAATCAGGTAGATCAAATTCATTAAAATCTTTTCTTTGAGCACCAGCAAATTCAAAAATTGATTGTGCGGGATCACCAATTACCCCGATAATAGTTCCTTTTACAGTTAATTGTTTAACGATCCATGTTTGTAATGGATTTGTATCTTGAAATTCATCAAGAAATAGATACGGAAATTTATTGCTAATAAATTCAATTGTCCTTGGGTAATTATTAAAAATATAATGAGTAAAATAAAGAACATCTTCGTGGTGCATTAGTCCTTTTTCCCAGCAAGTTTGCTTATATTCAAATAGTTTAGATGTTGGAAACCTTAAATCACGATGATAATTTGTCCTTGGAACGTATTTTAAATCTTCACCAAAAATTATCCAATCACAAGCAGATAAAATGCTTCTAGATTTATCTAGATTTGTGAGTCCGTTCTTATCTGTTTCTTGTTTAGATAAGTAGAAATATTTAAACCCTATTGTTTTTATCCAACTACTAATCCTACTAAATGATGGAATATGATCTGTATGCCCATGTAATTCATTAATATTAAACAGACTATCGCCAGCATTATCTTTTTCTATTAAAAAAGAAAAAGGCTTTATAACGTTACGATACAGAAAGCTATGAATTGTTCCTATATCCAATCGATTTGTCCCTGTTTCATGTTTTACCTTTTTATTTACCGTATCAGCTCCAATTCGAGTATAAGTTATACAGGCAACTTTCTTGGTTTTATCTAATCGATCTGAATTCTTTATTACATTCTGAACATGTCTCACCAACCATGTTGTTTTACCGGCTCCTGGTCCTGCTGAAATTTTAAATGGAAGATCTAATTCTGTAATATCATTTGGTAGCTCTGGTATATTTTCCATTTTATTCTAAAATTTTAGTTAGAGCATTTGTAATATAATCTGGCACTCTAAATTCAGGAGTCTCCTTTGCTAAATCTTCTCTTAAATTAGCTTCTAACATCATAGAGTGTTCACCTTTTATACCTGAGACTATATTATAGTATAATGCAGAAATTAGTGCTATTGCCTTATCATCATCACTTATATCTTTAACCTCCAAGGATTGACAATATTTATTTAAATTGTCATCTTGCTTCTTAGTTAATTTAAATTTCCGATATTTTTCAGCAACTTTTTTATAATCATGAGGGTTACTATCTAATTCTGTTTGTAAGAGTTTAAAATTAGCAATCGTATTGGCGCTTTTTTGAGAAGGAAAAGATGATGTTAGTATAAGCTCACTCTTAGGATTACACCCTACTATTTCATACTCTAGAGTCTTTCCTTTACCTTCTACTGGATGATAAACATTAATATTATTAAATTTTTGTTCAAATTTAGTTTGTAAAGTTGTAAGGTGCGAAGCTAAGGCAGTCCCTTGTCCATTTAATTGAAATGGAAAACAGGCATTACCATTTATAGTAGGATCAGCATCGGTAATACAAACTACTTTTTTATTAATTGCATCAGGATTATCCTCCGAATATGCGTAAAGTTTTAAGAAATGATTGAATGTCCTACTATCCACAGATACAATACAAACATGTTGATTGGTAAGTTCTTCTTCTTGACTTATTCCTTTCTCATCATCAAACTTCTTATATGCAGCAAAACATGGTAGTAATAACTGTTCCGCTAGTCCTTCAACCAAGATCACCTTATCCGCAAACAACATATTCGACTTTGTAGCATCTAAGAATCGTTTGACATAGTTTTTTGATTCTGTATTTCTTTTTTTTTGAGTAGCCTCATTTTTTATTTCTGGGTCTTTATAATTCATTATTGCTTTAGCAGGGTAAGCAACTTGGCTATTTTTAGCAGCATCTTTATAAAGACAAATAATATTATCTAAGTCAGAAGCTGATGTAATATGAGTTGAATGTGAAGTCACAAATAATTGTCTTACTTTTTTCTCTACATCTACATTTTTTTGTAGAAACTTCAAGAACTTAAATTGCATAGAGGGGTGCAAATGAGCTTCTGGTTCCTCAATCGCTAAAACAGGAAATACCTTTGCATTCTCACCATAATATGTGCTTTCACTTTCGATTTGCATTTTAGCTAGAACAAGAGCTGCATAGAGTAGATTATTATATCCCAAACCATTATTGCTAATTGGAATTTTCATATCTCCAACTTTAACAATAAGCCTTAATGCAAAAAGTAAATCCTCTTCTGAGACATATGCATCCAAGTCTGGGAAGCCGTCTTTATTAGCCCCAGTCTCTTCGGAATATTTTAGAATAGCATCTTTTGAAATCCTGCCTTTTAATGAATCAAATAATGATTGTGAATCTGTTTCAAATTGTAATTCTTTTGATTTTAATAAAGCTAATGCTTCTGCAGTTAGATCTTTAAATTTCTGACCTTCGGTTATATTATAATCCAGAAAGTAATTCAAAACATCCTTAAGAATGGTATTGCTACCAAAAAACATTTGCTTTTCTGCATCACGAATGGCATCCAAAAATTGAAAATCGAATTTTTCTAATAATTCTATACTAGCAGTTTCTCTATCTTCAGGTTTACCACCATAAACACGACCAATATATTTGGAGAAATAATATTTCTTTATAAATCTCCAAACTTTTTCCGAATCATAAGTTCCATCTTCTCCTTTAAACTTTTTTATTTCCGTCTTATAAATTTTATAGTCATCTCCCTGTGGTAGAAAAAAGGAAAATGTAAGTTTAGCTTCGTAAGGATTATCCATTTTTGTAATCCAATCATAAACTAAGACTTTATGGTCATCTGGCTCATCCTCCTGTTCTCTAAATGTCAGTGTAATGTTAATCTCTGGTGGAATGCGAAAATCTTTATACTCTTTACAAAAATCATCAATAGTCAACTTAAACTTAGCTTTTCTAGAATCCAAGACTAACTGAATAGCTTTTAACAAATTGGTTTTTCCTGCATTATTGTGACCAATAATAATATTGGTACCATCGACGAATTCTACTTCTGTTCCTACTTTTTCCTCATCAACTATGATAGCAGGTTTAAAATTTCGATAATTATCTATTCCTATTTTTGATATGTACATTTTCTATTAATTTGGTTGCAGAGAATCTGTTTATAGCAAGCATATTCTTTCTGATATATTTTGAAAAGTTGATCTTACCTCTCCAATACGGTATAATAACATCAACGCTTATTTCAATAGCACTAAAAATAGACATAAATCTCACGAAACAGTACGAAACAAGGCACAAAACTACTG
>JADGFH010000398.1 GCA_016743925.1 Labilibaculum sp. | reverse complement strand
ATTTAAGATAGGTTTTACGCTTTGGTTTATCTAATTTGAATTCTTCGTAAGTCTTCTTTATTTGTGTTTTATTTTTCAAATTGTGTTCTCGCAAAAACAGTCCATCCTCATCTTTCGTGTAATAGGCAAGCACATTTAATTCATGGTTTCCTACTACTGCAAAGGCATTTCCAGCGCTTACCATTTTACGTACAATAGACAGAGTTTCAAAAATATCAGGCCCACGATCGACAAAGTCACCAACGAATACAGCTTTTCTTTCGGGATGAAAATATCCCTCTTCTCCCTCCACATAATCAAGACTCAGCAACATATGCTTCAATGTATTTGCCTCACCATGAATATCTCCAATTATATCGTACACTGTATATTTATTTTAATTAGAAGCTGTTTACACTCATCTTCAAACTATGAACTAGCCTCTTGTTCAACCCAAAAATATAAAAAAATCCTGAAAATGAATTTTCAGGATTAAGATTATACTAATATACTAAGAATAATATTGGCTATAGATTAAATAAATCGTTAACAACAATTGACTTTTTGGGTTTATTAATTCCAGAATAATAAAACTCATTTGTTTTTCTGTTGTAGGTATAATCCTGCTTCCACTCTTCAAAATTATCAACAACTGCTTTTAAGGAATCAATAAAAAACAAAACTTCCTTATCTGTTGTGGTAGGATGTAATGACCAACGTACCCAACCTGGCTTATGCGACAAATCACCTGAAGTAATCTCGCATGTAATGGCATCAGATTGCTCTTGGCTTACCTCTAATAAGTAATGTCCGTAGGTACCCGCACAAGCACAACCGCCTCTTACTTGAATACCAAATCGGTCATTCAATAACTTAACCAATAAATTATAGTGAATATACTCAACGTAAAAAGACAAAATCCCTAAACGATCTTTAACCTTATCGGCAAGTACATGAACATCTTTAACAGCTTTCAATCTATCGAAGGCTAAATCTAAAAGTTCTTCCTCACGTTTTTTAATATTTTCAGTTCCCATTTGGTTTTTAACCTCAATAGCTAATGCAATTCTAATTGATTGCAAAAATCCGGGTGTTCCTCCATCTTCACGAGCCTCAATACTATCTACATATTTGTATTGCCCCCAAGGATTGGTCCAATCAACTGTTCCTCCTCCTGGATTATCTGGCACCTCATTATTATATAGTTTTGAATCAAAAATCAGAACTCCTGACGAACCTGGTCCACCTAAGAATTTGTGCGGCGAAAAAAAGACTCCATCCAATTTCTCCAATGGATCAGCAGGATGCATATCCATATCGACATAAGGTGCAGATGCTGCGTAATCGATAAAACAAATTCCTCCAAATTCGTGCATTATTTTTGCCATTTGATGGTAAGGTGTGGCTATACCTGTAACATTTGAACAAGCGGTAAAGGAACCAATTTTCATTTTACGATCCTGATATTTCTCCAATTGCTTACGTAATTGATCCAGATCAATAGTTAAATTTTTTCCTGGAGGAATAACAACAACATCGACATTTGTCTCATACCAAGAAGTTTGATTCGAATGATGCTCCATATGAGTAATGAAAACGACAGGCTTTTCTCTTTCTTTTTGACAAGCATGTCTTCCAATAATACCACAACCTTTTAAACCTAAAATACGTTGCAGCTTATTAATAACAGCTGTCATTCCAAAACCTGCATGAATAATCACATCTTCGGGTCCTGCATTTACGTGTTTTTTTATTAATTCTTGTGCCCGATGATAAGACTGCGTCATTAATGTTCCTGTCTCATTCGTTTCCGTATGTGTATTGGCAACATAAGGACCAAATTCCTTTGCAATCTTTTTTTCGATTGGTGCATATAATCTTCCACTGGCAATCCAATCACCATAAACAATTTTTTGCTTCCCAAAGGGAGAATAAAAACAAGCATCGTGTCCAATGGTGTTTTTTCTAAATTTTTTAAAATATTTTTCTAGATTACTCATTTGATTTGGTTCTTTTAAGCTTACTGGGTTAATCATTTCTATTACTAAGACAATTAAAATCCTAATAAGGGTGAAAAAATTGCTAAATAATTAGCCAATACACTTCAATAATTTGTTTGTTTAAGTTTTGCTCGGGAAAATAGATATTCTAGAGTTGTAAATCAAGAAGTTTAATCATGTTTTTCGCGCTAATTTTGAGATTAAAAATATCCTTTCATTTATTTATGTTTTTTTAATTCAAACCATTTGTTTTGGAGAAGCTAATCTGTTATTTTTGAAATCCGTTAAATAAGCTTGCTAACAGACATAAATTGATGTTTTGTCTATTCTCTGAAGCAGATAACATTAATATTTTTGATAGAAATGAAAACAATTATAGAACTATTTAAAGATAGTGTTAATCAATATGGTAAAAATCCATTTTTATGGGAAAAAACCAAATCCGAATATCAATCTGTTAGTTACAAAGCTTTGTACGAGGATGTACAATTATTTGCTGCTGGTCTTTATTCATTAGGGATAATAAAAGCAGATCGCATTGGACTTCTTTCTGAAGGAAGGAATGCATGGGTTCTATCGGAACTAGGCATCTTATTTTCTGGTGCTGTTAATGTCCCTTTATCTGTAAAGCTTGATGCTCAAAATGAACTTAAATTCCGTTTGAATCATTCTGAGTCGCGCTTTGTTCTTGTTTCAAAAAATCATCTTGAAAAAATCAGATCAATAAAAGATCAATTGGAAACAATTGAGAAAATTATTGTTCTAGATGAGAATATAGAATTACAGGATAAAGAAATATCTCTGAAACAATTGCTAAACTTAGGGAAAGAAATTTCGGAAGCAGATAAGGCTAATTTAAAAGAGATTCAAAAAAGCATTGAAGCTAATGATGATGCTAATATCTCCTACACATCTGGAACTACAGCCGATCCAAAAGGCATTATTTTAACACATAACAACTACGCCAGCAATGTATATCAGGCTTCGAGTTTGATGGATATTCCTTCTAGCTATAAAACCTTACTAATTCTTCCTTGGGATCATTCATTTGCCCATACAGCGGGAATTTATAGTTTCATGCTTAAAGGTGCATCAATAGCGGCAGTTCAGCAAGGTAAGTCTCCTATGGAAGCCTTGAAAAACATCCCTAACAATATCAAAGAAATAAAACCAGATATTATTCTAAGTGTTCCTGCTTTAGCAAAGAACTTTAAAAAGAATATTGAAAAAGGGATTAAAGCAAAAGGCCCTAAGGTTGAAAAACTTTTTAATAAAGCACTTGATGTTGCCTATAGATATAATGGAGCTGGTTGGGATAAAGGAAAAGGAAGCAAACTATTTTTAAAGCCTCTTTACTATTTCTACGATAAGATTCTGTTTTCGAAGGTAAGGGAAAATTTTGGTGGCAATTTAAAATTCTTTGTTGGAGGCGGAGCCTTATTAGATATCGAATTACAGCGTTTTTTCTATGCAATCGGAATTCCAATGTACCAAGGTTATGGTCTATCTGAAGCATCTCCTATCATTTCATCGAATGCTCATCACAAGCACAAATTAGGTTCTTCAGGTTTCATTGTTCAAGATATGGATTTGAAAATCTGCGACGACAATGGCGATGCTTTACCTTCAGGTGAAAAAGGTGAAATTGTAATTAAAGGTGGTAATGTAATGAAAGGCTACTGGAAAAACGATAGAGCATCGGCAGAAACTTTGAAAGATGGCTGGCTGCACACTGGTGATATGGGTTATGTCGATCAGGATGATTTTTTATATGTGCTAGGTCGTTTTAAATCTTTATTAATTGCCAATGATGGCGAAAAATTTAGTCCAGAAGGAATCGAAGAAGCTTTTGTAGATCAGTCGCCACTGCTCGACCAATGCATTTTGTATAACAATCAAGATCCTTATACCATCGCTTTGGTTGTACCAAATAAGTCTGCTATAAACGCACATTTAAAAGCTCATCAGCTTAATTTAGATTCGGAAGAAGGACAAACAATGGCCCTGGAGGTAATTCAAAATGAATTGAATCAATATCGACCAGGAGGTAAATACGAAGATATGTTTCCTCATAGATGGCTGCCTACTGCTGTAGGAGTACTTCCTGAGGCATTTTCAGAGGATAACAAACTGCTTAACTCAACAATGAAAGTTGTTCGTGACAAGGTTGTTCGTTATTTTAAAGAATATGTAGATTTTCTTTACACACCTGAAGGAAAGAAAATTCAAAATATAAAAAACCAAGAGAGTATTAAATCCATATAAAGATATTCTTATCTAAATTTTCAAATCAATTATTTAAGTTATTCTTAACCAAAAGGGTTTTATTAGATTCACAAAAAAATAAACTACTTACAATGTTACACTATTCAAATTATCTAAAGCAGACCTTAGCCATTCTATTGGTTTGTTTTGCTTTGGTATCTACAGCTCAACCTAGCGAAAGAGAAAATTACAAGGGCAAAACTCCTAAATATATTTTCTATTTTATTGGTGATGGTATGGGGCTTTCTCAATCGAATGCCGCAGAAGCATATCTAGGTGCAATTGATGATAAATCATCAATTAAACAACTAAAATTAAGTACTCTTCCAACTCAAGGTTTTTATACTACTTTCGCATCAGATCGATTCATTACGGGATCGGCTGCAGCAGGAACTGCCTTGGCAACAGGTCATAAAACGAGTATCAATACCATTTCCATGAAACCGGATCGACTGACACCTCTAAAGACCATTGCCGAAATCGCAAAAGAGAAAAAATACAAAGTAGGAATTGTAAGTTCTGTTTCTATCGATCATGCTACTCCAGCAACATTCTATGCACACCAGCCTACTCGAAACATGTACTACGACATTAGTCTTGATTTGAGTAAAAGTGGTTTTAACTATTTTGCTGGAGGCGGATTTAAACATCCTGAAGGTGACGGAGAACTTAATGCAAGCACCAAAAATTCGATGTCAAATTTTGGTATGGCAGATGGTAAAGAAATTGAAATTAAAAAACCAAATTCAATTTCAGTTGCCAAATCTAGAGGATACCGAATTGTTAATACTGTTACAGACTTTAATAATTTGAAAAAAGGCGATGATAAAATTATTGCTACGGCACCCAATTTGGCTGGCGGATCTGCTCTTCCTTATTATATAGATCAGAAAAATGGTGCTGATATTTCACTTGCGGAATTCACTCAAAAGGGGATCGAAATCCTTGATAATCCAAAAGGATTTTTCATGATGGTTGAAGGTGGTAAGATTGATTGGGCCAGTCATGCGAATGATGCGGCAACTGTAATTAAGGAAGTTCTTCAATTTGATTTAGCCGTTGAGAAAGCTCTTGAATTTTACAAAGAACATCCTAAGGAAACCTTAATTTTAATAGGTGGAGATCATGAAACAGGTGGATTGGCATTAGGATTTGCTGGTAGTCACTACAAATCTGCTTTTGGTTTGTTGCAACATCAGAACATATCTTACGAAGGTTTCTCATCAAAAATTGCTGAGTACAAAAAGGAACAAAAAGAAAATGCTAAATTTTCAGATGGTTTAAAATTGGTGAAAACTCATTTCGGATTAGGTGATGCAAGCAAGGGACTTGAATTGTCTACTTTTGAAATGCAACAACTAAAAAATGCTTTTGAAAAAAGCATAAACAATAATAAGGAAATAAAAAAAGATGATCAATATTACCTTTTATATGGTAGTTATGATCCATTTACAGTAACAGCTTGTCATATTTTATCACATAAAGCTGGAATTGGTTGGACTTCTTATTCTCATACTGCAGTACCTATTCCAATTCGTGCTATTGGTGTTGGAGCTGAATTATTTAATGGTTTTTATGACAATACAGATGTTCCAAAAAACTTGATGAAATTGATTGAATAAATTAA
>JADGFH010001127.1 GCA_016743925.1 Labilibaculum sp. | reverse complement strand
CCATTGGATGAAAATGGAGCTGCAGTACAATTGATGAGATCGTGGATAACAGGTATGCCTGGTGAGGTTGTTTCATGTACTGGTTGTCATGAAGATCAAAATACAATTGCGCAGCCTAAATTCACAATGGCATCACGTAAAAAACCAATACAAATTACTCCTCCAGAGGGTGGTGTAAGAGCATTTACTTTCGATTTAGAAATTCAACCAATTTTAGATCGTAATTGCGTTTCATGTCATGATGGAAATAATTCGAAACCAAACTTTAAAGATCATTCGATTGACAAGGTTACTGGTTTTGGAAAGAGTTATTTGGCCTTGCATCCATTTATTAACCGTCAAGGTCCCGAAGGAGAGATGCCAGTAACCAATCCAATGGAATACCATGTAAGTACTTCTGATTTAATACAACACCTTGAAAAAGGACATAAGAATGTTGAATTAACTGATAAAGAATTAAGAACACTTTATGAGTGGATTGATTTAAATGTTCCTTATCATGGTACTTTTAAAATTCAGGATGTATGTGGGAAAAACCCAGAAACTCGCCGTAATGAGTTAATGGTGAAATATGCCAATACAAAAGTAGATTGGATTAAAGAACTTGAGGATTATACCAATTATTTAACTGGTAAAGGAAAAATTGAACCAGTTAAGCATGAAAAGGTAAAGCCACTAAAGGAAAAGAAAATTAAACTTAAAAATTGGCCATTTGATACTACTACTGCAGCAAAAATGCAATCTCAAACAAGTAAAAAAGAGATCGTGGTTAATTTGAACGAAAATGTTAAAATTAAGCTTAAATACATTCCTGCAGGATCATTTGTGATGGGATCTAATCATGGAGATGTTGACGCATATCCACCAAGCAAGCAAGCTTTGAAAAAAGGATTTTGGATGTCTGAATATGAGATAAGCAATGAGCAATTAAGAGCTTTATTTCCATCTCATGATAGTAGATTTCAGGTACAGTTTTGGAAGGATCACATTACTCCAGGTTACCCTGCAAATAAACCTAAACAACCAGCGGTTCGTGTAAGTTGGGAGGAAGCAATGGAGTTTTGTAAAACCTTGTCTGAAAAAACAGGATTGAAATGTTCTTTACCAACAGAATCTCAGTGGGAATGGGCTGCAAGAGCAGGTAGTGATAGAAAATTTTGGTTTGGAGATGAGTCCGTTGATTTTTCACCTTATGCTAATTTGGCTGACATGCAATTGGCAGATATGGCTGTAACAGGTGTTGATCCACAGCCAATGTCAAAAACTAATCCGCTACGTCCATATTTTGATTACATACCTCGTTCAAAGGTTGTAGATGATGGCAATATGTTGGCGGTTAAAGTTGGTTCATACAAACCTAACCCATGGGGGCTATATGATATGATTGGAAATGTTTCTGAGTGGACACGTTCCGATTATAAGTCATATCCTTACAAAAATGATGATGGAAGAAATTCAGGAAGTCAGAAGGTTCAGAAAGCCGTTCGTGGTGGCTCGTGGAAAGATAGGACGAAAAATGCAAATTCATTCTATCGCAAAAATTATGCTTCTGATCAAAAGGTATTTAATGTAGGTTTTAGAATTATTATTGAAGAATAAACCCATTAATATTTAATAAATAATATAAATTAATTTATTGGTTGCCTGAAAAGAAGTATGTTATTACT
>JADGFH010000397.1 GCA_016743925.1 Labilibaculum sp. | reverse complement strand
CAGGCAAACATGAGTTGAGTGCTTTTTTTCGTAACCCCGATCATAAACACTATCGAGAATTTTTGGATCAGTACCTAAGAAATTTTCTTAGTGCATTGCAAAAGAAATACAGGAAGTAGTGAGACAAATATTCCATAAGACAGAGGTGATCATTTGAAAAATCACACAAATACGACACCTTACAATTCCCATTTAAAACCCACAGCCCAAGCTACCAGCTTGGGCTTTTTTCTATATATTAAACCGCTGACTGATATCGTAAGCAATTGCGGGCTACTTCTATTGTACATATAAA
This sequence comes from Labilibaculum sp., assembly GCA_016743925.1. Lineage (GTDB taxonomy): Bacteria > Bacteroidota > Bacteroidia > Bacteroidales > Marinifilaceae > Labilibaculum. The sequence goes on along the minus strand of JADGFH010000397.1, from coordinate 5,580 downwards.
TTAAGCATTAAACTTCTCCCTCGATTCGAGAATAGCATCCATATTCTCATCTGCCCAAAATACTAGTTTATTAATGTGGATTAATAGAGATCTACCCCTATCAGTAATTTCATATTCTACCCTAGGTGGAATTTCAGGGAAGATTGTGCGTTTAACTAAGCCATCTGCTTCCAGAGTACGTAGAGTAACTGTTAGCATTTTTTGCGATATATCGCCAATTGTTTTGTGCAATTTATTAAAACGCATATTGTCTACTTCGCCTAAAACCATAAGAACCAATATAGACCACTTATCACCAAATCTATTTAATACTTTTCTTACTGGGCATTCCTCAAAATGAGAAAATATTTCCAAATTATTTTCCATTACATCGTCTTGATTATCACTATTAGTTTCCTCGAGGTAAGTCGCTCACCTTGCGGTACCTTCTTGTATGTCAATTACTCTCCATTTACCTTTGGCTTACCAAAAGTAAGTTAATTACCTGTGGAAATCAAAAAAGATGAAGCTCTAATACGAGCAGCCTATTAGAGATTTAGAGTATAGATAAATCAAAATATAAAACAATAACAAAATGGATTTAAATTCTATTAAAGAAGCAATCAAAACAAACGTATATCATATCCATCCAGATCTAAAAGTTCCTTATCATGAACATGGAACTCATGATGAAATTTTTTATTGCATAAAGGGTTCTGGGCTTGGCATAGTTGACGGCAAAGAGGTAGAGTTAAATGTAGGTGATATATTAGTTGCTCCTGCTGGTGCTATGCATACCGTTAAAACTGATGGCGATTTATATTTAACGGCTATTCTAATACCAGTCAATCGAATTATCTGCCACTGCAAACAAGTGAGTTATGGTGATATTAGGAAGGCAATGTTTGGCGGTGCTCGTACTGTAGAGGACATACAAAAAATTACAGGAGCAGGAACTGATTGTGGGAATTGCATAACTGATATTAAAAAAATATTGGCATTAGCCTGTAGCTGCAAAATGGTAAGTATGGATGCTGTTGTAGATGCAGTTAAAAATGGAGCAGATACAATTGATAAGCTTGTAGAACTAACTGGAGCGGGTACCGATTGTGGGAATTGTAAACTTCTATTACAAAAGATGATTGATACAAAGAGATAATAAAACAAGAGATTTGCAGATAATACGATCTGATACATAAAGCCCAAGCTCATTAAATTGAGCTTGGGCATTTTTTCTAAATACCACTTTCTATTTTAAACTGCTGACAAAGTCGAAAACCTGTAGGTGTTTTAGTCATAATTGTTTCATCCTTTATTTGGAACTATTCTGAGAAGTAAAAGTCAATGATCTAAATAATGTTTTGTTAATTTTAAAAAATAGTAAAGGATAAAACACTTTTAGGTTATAGCCTATTGTAAAGAAAGAAGAACAATTGAGTATAAAACACAAAAAAATGAGAAGAGTTACTTTATTTATCACGATAGTAGTAATTAATCTGCTATTTATGCAGTCAATTCAGGCAGAGGTTAAACTTCCCGCTATTGTATCGTCAAATATGGTTTTGCAACGCAATACTACAATTGAGCTTTGGGGCTGGGCTGATGCTAAAGAGAAAATCACGATCAATGCCTCTTGGTTAGATGAGTTGATTAATATTCAAGCGAACAAGGAAGGTAATTGGCGCATTGAAGTGAAAACAACCAACAGTAAAGAACCTCAATCCATTAGTATAAATAGTAAAACTTCTGATATTACATTAGAAAATGTCTTGTTTGGAGAAGTGTGGTTGTGTTCTGGTCAATCTAATATGTATCAGCCAATAAACGGATATAGTGGGCAGCCAACATTTGGTTCTGTTATGGCAACCGCAAAATCTAATAATGAGAACCTACGCCTTTTTACTGTTGATAAGCTTGGTTCAAAAACACCTTTAAAAGATATTGAAAAGTCTACAGGATGGCTACAGGCATCACCAAACAGTGTTTTAAACTTTAGTGCAGTAGCTTATTTCTTTGGTCAGCAACTTCAAGAAATTTTAGATTGTCCTGTGGGCATGATCCATACTTCTTGGGGTGGTAGTTCAGTCCAGGCATGGATAAGCAATGAAGTAATGAGTTCTCATCAAAATGTTAATTTGGATGATGTAGATATTACAAAAGGAACAAATCAAATTCCGACAGCATTGTTCAATTCAATGATTAATCCATTGATTCCCTATACAATAAAAGGAGCATTATGGTATCAAGGGGAGTCTAATCGTAACGAGCCTGAGAATTACAAAAAACTTTTTCCTGCTATGGTAAAAGATTGGCGAACACGCTGGGGAATTGGAGATTTTCCATTCTTTTACGTACAAATTGCTCCTTATTTTTATGGTAATAACGATGTGTTTCAAACGGTTGCCAATACTGCTTTTATTCGCGAAACACAATTGCAATGTCTTGATTTGATTCCTAATTCGGGCATCGCCATTACCATGGATATTGGTGATGATTATTGTATTCATCCACCCAAAAAGAAGGAAGTGGCCGATAGATTATTATTTAATGCCCTTAACCAAACATATGGATATAAAGCTATAGATCATGCCTCTCCGATTTATGAATCGCTAGAGGTAAAAGACGGTGGAATAGTTCTGAAGTTTAAAAATGCTGAGACAGGCTTGTATTCCCATAATGGCTTATCTGGTTTCGAAATTGCGGGAGATGATAAAGTATTTTATCCGGCCAATGCCAAAATTGTGTCGCGAAAAAATGTATTTGCCAAAAGCGATAAAGTTCCTAATCCGGTAGCTGTTAGATATGCATGGCGTAATTGGATCATTGGAACTCTTTACGATACGAACCTTTTACCTGCGTCATCTTTCAGAACAGACGAATGGGATGATGCTACACAAGTTGAAAAATAAAGTTGGTTAGATTCAAGTCGTTTCAACTTTTGTGTATGCTAACAGGAAAGTGCAATGCTCCCAGCTGACACTATTCTTATCGTTCAAAACTCACAGCTCAAGCAACCAGCTTGGGCTTTTTTTTGCCAAACATTCAAGCTAGCAATTACCAGCTAAATCCTAACAGAGTCGAAGACCTGTAAGCGTTTTAGCTATTTATTTACGGATTAAATCTTTTGTTAAGCAATTGTAGTTTAGTAATTTCACCTGAGTAATAAACACCAATGTATTTATTTAGAAGCTAGGCAAAATGGTGACTGAGCGTTAAATAATTGTAAATGTCGCGTAAATGTCGTGTTTTTGTAGTTGGAAAGTTACCTTAATTAGTCTGACATTTGAAATCAAAAAAGGAAATGGAAACTGGAAAACAAATAAAAGATTTAAGGCTTAAAAAGGGCATGACTCAGGAAGAATTGGCTAATAAAACCGAAGTTAGTGCTAGAACAATACAACGTATTGAGAATGGGGCAGTAGACCCAAGATCTTATACGCTTCAAATGATTGCTAAAGCACTAGATGTTGATTTTAGTTTGTTTGCAAAGAATGAACCAGATGAAAGTAAAAAGGTTAATGATAACAATTGGTTTGGCTTTTTACATTTAAGTGGATTATTACCTCTAATAGTTCCTAGCTTACTAATCTGGAACCAGAAAAAAGACAAAACGAAAGATATGTTAAATCATTTTCGTGCTGTTATTAGTTTTCAATTATGCATTTTGGGAATCAGTCTTGGAGGTCTCTGGATTTATTGGAAAGTAGATCAGCTGACACCATTTATTGGAGGATTGCTAGTTGGCGGTTTAGTTTCAATCATTAATGCGATAAACGTTATGAATGGAAAACCATATATAAATCCATTTATTAAAAATCAAGAGAAAGATTAGAAAATATATTAGTTGTTGTCTCTTTTAAAAAAAATGTGCTTGACCTTTTTATGGCCGTACATACAAGCTATACAACTACCAACAATTCCCTCAAGGCGGTTTTAATCCCCTTGAGTGGTTTGCTTCCCCAACCTTGAATCAATAATTTGTATGAATGAGAGAGAGATCTCTCATTTTTTTCAGGATACATCAGAATACCAGATGTTTCGCTCACAATATGAGCTGTAAAACTCATGAAATATACGTTACAGCTCATAAATTTACATGAAAAGCTCACCACCTGAACCTATAAGCTCATTCGTTGAATAGTAAAAGCTCACAGCTGCAATACTCATAAGTTGATCTGAACACTTTATTTATTGAGCAAGAAAGCTCAGGATATGAATTTTGAGCCAACAAACGTGATCGGTAATAATTCCCGAGTGATTTTATAAAAGAAAAACTTATCGTAGGCATATGGTATCACACTGTCTTACTAAAGGCAATAGCGATGAGGCAAAAATTCTCAAGAATAAGCCTACATTTGCAAAATAAAACGGTTAGCTTATCGATAAATTAAAAAGAGGCTTTTCTTCTTGAATTGATAGCTTACCTGATCATTTTAAAGAATAGGTATGAGGTATTTGTTGATGTTGTTGATTTTTGTTGTTGGATGCATAATGCCAATACAGGGGAGTGTAAATGCCAAATTGGGCTCCTACTTAAAAGCGCCCTTAGTTGCTGCTTTTGTTAATTTTTTAGTTGGTGGTATGGTGCTTTTAGTTGTGGTGTTGGGAACAAAAATACCTAGTAATTTAATGCAATCGGTAAAGGAAGCTCCTTTTCATGCTTGGATTGGAGGTCTAATTGGTGCCATTTACGTTACTTCGGTTATCTTTTTAATTCCAAGATTAGGAGCAGCCTTAAGTTTTGGTATCATTGTAGCGGGTCAATTGCTATTTTCTATGGTGATTGATCATTTTGGCTTGTTTGGTATTCCTGTTCAGCCAGTAAATTGGGGAAGAGTGTTTGGTGTGGGGCTAATATTAACGGGAGTGCTTGTAATACAGAAGTTTTAAGAGAAGTAAGAAGCAGATTGTTTTGACATAATAAGATGTTGGAATATTTTTTTTTATTTCTGATTGATTATACTTTATTTTGAATGCATGTTGGAAGCAGTATTTTATTTACCTTCGTGAAATTTTTTATTTTAAACAAGCATTAAATAATTCCTGAACAACCATGGCTAAGATTATTAATGAAGTTTCTAGAACCTTTACAGAGTATTTAATTATTCCAGGATTAACTACTGTAGATTGTACTCCAGATAAGGTCGACATGATGACTCCTTTGGTTCGATTTAAAAAAGGAGAATCCTCAAAAATCAATTTAAAAACCCCTTTTGTATCGGCAATTATGCAGTCAGTTTCCGACGACGGAATGGCAATTGCTTTGGCAAAAGAAGGTGGCGTATCATTTATTTTCGGTTCTCAATCTATCGAACAGCAGGCTGATATGGTTCGAAGAGTAAAGAAACACAAGGCCGGTTTTGTAGAAAGTCGTGCTAACATTACACCAGAGCAAACTTTAGAAGATGTATTAAATCTGAAAGAGACTACTGGTTTTTCTACTATCGGAGTAACGGAAGATGGTAGCCCAAATGGAAAATTTTTAGGAATTATTACGGGTCGCGATTATCGTACTAGTAAAGATAGTTTGAGTAAAAAGGTTAAAGATATAATGAGACCATTGCCAGAATTGGCTGTTGGTGAGCTTGGAATTTCTTTAAC
>JADGFH010001126.1 GCA_016743925.1 Labilibaculum sp. | reverse complement strand
TTAATGAGTTGTTTAGTAGGTTGTTACAAATTTGTATAAATCTAATCTCATCAGTTTCAATAAAATAATCTTGACCATTTTCAGCAATATGCAGTTTTAAATCAATATTATGTTTTTCTCTTTCTAATGCATTTTTCTTCAAAACATCAAAAAGATCAATCAGGGTTTTATTAACTGAAATTTTAGATAAAGAAATGCTTAATTGGTTCGATTCAATTTTTGAAATATCAACAATGTCATTAATAATAGTCAATAACTGTTCACCTGCATTTGTAATAATTTCAATAAAGCGTTTTGTTTTTTCTATTGAATTATCTGGACTTGCCAATAAACCGGAGAATCCTAAAATGGCATTCATTGGAGTTCTTATTTCATGACTCATATTGGCAAGGAAAGCAGTTTTCAATTTGTCACTTTCTTCTGCTTTTTTCTTCGCTTCTAATAATTCTTGTTGTGCCTTTTTCAAATCTGAAATATCATGAATAATAGAAAATAAAAGTTCTTTTTTATTCACGAATAGCATTTCAGTATATATCTCTACATCGCGTAATTCACCATCTGCAAGCTTATGCTTAAATGTAAAGTATGATTTATTGCTTGTTGATGTTTTAGTTATTGCATTTTTTATTTCGGCATCCGAATGAGTGTTTATTTGATTGATTTTCATGGAGGTAATGACCTTAGAAGAATAGCCGTAAAATTTAACTGCGGCTTGGTTTGCATCCACAATATTGCCATTAGAAGGATCAATTAGCATCATAACCGACTGATTTTTCTTAAATAGAGCTTTATAACGTTGTTCACTTTCATTTAGTTGGATCGTTCGTTCCGCTACTAGCTTTTCTAAATTTTCATTGAAATCATTTAATGATTTTTCATTATTGTTTACTTGGTTAATGTAATACTGAACGGTTCTTTTAATTCTAACTCTAAATATTAGTAAAGTTATTAAGCCTAGAATTAGAGAAATTACAATCATGATAATGCTCTGTGCAATTTGCCTATTTGCAACAGTTTTACCTTTCTCTATTTCTTTGGTTACAATCGTTTCAACATCATCTAAATAAACACCTGTTGCAATAATCCAGTCAAACTTCTTGTACAACTTAGCATAAGTTAGTTTTTGCGAAATTTGGTTCGAATTTGATTTTTTAAACCAATACTTGAAAAATAAATGACCATTTTGCTTAATTCCATCTAATTCTGTGAGATATGGAGAGTTTCCCTTTGTATCTTTTAAATTGGTCGAAAGATAAAGGCCTTCTGTATCAGAAAGGTTTCGATGTACTCTGCGAATTGCATAATTATCACCACCATTGTAGTTTAAAATTTCATTTACCCAGATGTAACCAGAATCTTTTAAAGTAATATTTCGGATGTGAGTTGCGCAACGATGTTTTAATTGTTTAAGGAATAAAGTGTCATTGATAGTAATTTGAGGATTTTTCTTTTTTAGTTCCTCTAAAAGACTTATCTCTTCAAGTTTAATATGCTGAATTGTTCTGTTTACTGCTGTTTGAATATAATTTTTTTTGGATTGAATGATTAGTTTTTCAATTTGTTGAATTTGATTTTCTGTGATTTTTTTTGTGCTTCGTGCATTGATATAAGTGAATGTGACGAAGAATATTAATATGACTAATAATATGGCAATTATAAAAGGCTGGGT
>JADGFH010000396.1 GCA_016743925.1 Labilibaculum sp. | reverse complement strand
GTCTTAAGCTTATAAAAATAAATCCATATATTAATGAAAATGCTGAAATTATAGGAGTCTCTTTATCACTAGGTGGTATGGTAAAACATCACCTGAAACAGCAAAAGGAAATATTTAGCAAATTCCGTTCTCAAAACTATTTGCCTATTCTTAAGATTGAAGATTTTAGGATAGATAGAGCAATTAAGAGCAATGAGAATGAATTTAGCATCTCTGAGGTCTATATTTAAATTATTAAAACTTACAAAAGGGAGGTGTAATAGCACTTCCCTTTTTTGTATCCTAAGCATTTCAAATTTAATCGTTCAAGATGGCGGAATATTTATTTTATATAATATTTGCTTTTTTAAAATAAATGCCTTTATCTTTGCACAGCAATTAGCCCTTCGCAATAATTTATTTAAAAGAAAGGGAAAGCACTATGTTAGAAATTACCTCACATATCAAACAAGAGATCGGGAAAGCTTAGAACAATATCTAAGACTTACAATACTTCGTCCTGATCCAACCGATCGGGATTTTTTGTCTCCTATCGATTCAATCAACTATTTATTTTTTTTCAAGTAGGTTTGTTTCTAACAACCTACCTAAGGATGCAGCTATGTTCGAAACATATCTGCACGTTGATCATTAATTTGTTTCAGCAGCTTTAGCTTGCGATAGGCTAAGAATTGAGATTCCTAATAGAAAATCCAATTTCCTATCCTGAGTGAATGAATTCTGTTGTTTAATGAACTTATGGTCATAAACAGAACTATCATGAACAATCATAAGATAAAAGGCAAAGACCTTAAAAGAATTAATTACACTACGGACAGAGCAAAAAGTCTGGCCATAGACATCATGCAGAAGGATTTCAAACATGTAAGTAAAATCGAGAAATTGGAATTACTAAAAGATGTGCTTTTGCAGCCTAATGAATACATCAATCATATTTCCTTTACAAAATTGGCTGAGGAGTTTATTGGTAAAACAGCAAAACAAAATGGGATTACTTACCAACTGGATGATACAAAAAAGCCATATTCAATTTACGGCAGTAAATTGATCACACCAGAAACTATTCAGCAAATGAATGTGGCTATGCAATTGCCAATTAGCAAAGCTGGAGCATTACTACCAGATGCGCATCTTGGTTATGGCTTACCCATTGGAGGTGTACTTGCTACCGAAAATTCCGTTGTGCCTTATGGCATTGGTCTTGACATTGGTTGCAGAATGTCGCTTAGCATATATGAAGTGCCTGCAGATTTTATCAAGCGCTATAGCTATCAAATTAAATGCAATTTGAAAGAGCATACGCATTTTGGTATTGGGAAAACATTTAAACAGACCGAAGACCATGAAGTTTTGCACAGAACTGAATTTCAGGCAACCGATTTATTAAAACAATTGCATGGAAAAGCAAGAATGCAATTGGGCAGTTCTGGATCAGGGAATCATTTTGTTGAATTTGGCACTGTTGAACTACCAGAAGCTAACAGCTTGCGCATTCCATCTGGAAATTATGTTGGTATACTTGCACATTCTGGTTCAAGAGGATTGGGTGCAGCTATAGCGAATAATTACACTCAAATTGCTATGCAAAACTGCAGACTGCCTAGAGGTGCCCAACACTTGGCTTGGCTCGATTTAAATAGCGAAGCTGGTCAGGAGTATTGGCTATCTATGAATTTGGCAGGTGATTATGCCAAAGCATGTCACGAGGTCATTCATCAGAAATTGGCAAAATCACTAGGACTTAAACCCATCGCGATGATTGAGAATCATCATAATTTTGCATGGAAAGAGTTGCACAATGGACAAGAAATGATTGTTCACAGAAAAGGTGCGACACCTGCCCACGAAGGTCAATTAGGCATTATTCCTGCCAATATGATTGATCCTGCCTACATCGTTTCTGGTAAAGGGGAGGCGAACTCATTATTCTCAGCATCACATGGAGCTGGTCGAAAACTCAGTAGAAAAAAAGCAAGAGAATCGATTACTGGCAGTGAGCTAAACAAAAGGTTGAAGCAAAACAACATCACCCTTATCGGTGGCAATGTTGATGAAGCACCAATGAGTTACAAAAAGCTCGATGAAGTGATGAAGAGTCAGAGTGATTTGGTAAATATTGAGGGTAAATTCTATCCTCAAATAGTAAGAATGGATAAAGCATAAAATAATGGAAAAAATAATCTCAATAACTTCAGGAAGAGGGCCAGCAGAATGCTGTTGGGTGGTGACACAAATCTTTCATATCATTATGAAAAAGGCGAAGCTTAAGTGTACTCTTCTTCATCAGGAAAAAGGAACAGAAAAGGGAACCTTTTACTCTGTCACAATTCAATTTAATGGAGAGAATGTAAATAAATTCATCAAAGAGTGGATAGGTAGCATACAATGGATAGGGCGCAGTCAATACAGAAAATATCACAAAAGAAAGAACTGGTTTGTGGCTGTAAACGAATTGAATTTGGCTCATAAATCTCTCAATATTGAGGATCAGGACATTGTTTACCAAGCTATCCGTTCTGGTGGTCCAGGCGGTCAGCATGTGAATAAGGTAAGCACAGCAATTAGAGCAAAGTACCTTCCTAACGGATTAAGTGTACTCGCCTCGGATAGTAGATCGCAACTTCAAAATAAGAAGCTGGCGAAAGAGCGCTTGATCAACTTATTGAAGTTGGAACTCTTGCATGAAAAGAAAGTGAATGAAAAAGAAGACTGGATGAGCCACAACTCTTTACAGAGAGGAAATCCTATCAAGATTTTTGAAGGACCCGATTTCCGAGTCCGTAAACAGAAATAATAAAAAAATGAACACATTAGCAGACCAATACTATATTAAAGCACTCAATCAATACCCTTATGAATTAGAGGAAGTAATGGAACACTTAAGCTATGCATTAAGCTATAATCAAGAGCACATAGGAGCTAATTATTTAATGGGAAAGCTGTATCAGGAACAGTTAAGTCAATATAAAGAAGCCGAGGAGTACTATATTACTGCCTTGGCTTCTGATCCCAACGATCTTAATGTTTGTTTGGTTTACATCTCTCTATTAATACTTTTACAGGAGTATAAGAAAGCTAAAGGTTTAATTTCTTATGCACAGAAATTAAAAGGAATTGACCTCTCTAAACTGAAAGCTAGCAAGGCAATAATTCATGAGCACAATCAAAATTATAAAAAGGCTTTGTTACATGCTTATCATGAGGAATCGATCAATGAAATACAAGAAGACATTAAACGGGTCAAAATGAAAAGAAAATTGAAGAATAAATTTAATCAGAAAGCAAAAAAGGAAGTGCTATAGCGCTTCCTTTCTCTACTTCAAGTGTTTCTAATTCGACCAAGCCGCTTAATTGTGCACAATATTGCCCATCTCAAAGATTAATTCACCTCCATTAACAATTTCCTCATGCGTAATAAAATTTCTATCTATTAACTCTCCATTTAAGCTTACAGATTGCACAATGTAGTTTTCTTCACTTAGGTTTTTGGCTTGCATTGTAAACTGATTTCCATTAGAAAGTTTAATTACCGCTTCTTCAATTTGTGGAGCACCTAAGATGTACTCACCACCACAGGGATTCACAGGATAGAATCCTAATGAAGAAAACATATACCAAGCAGACATTTGACCACAATCATCATTGCCCATTAAACCGTCTGGTTTGTTGTGGTAGTAATCATCTACAAGTGTTTTTATAATTTTATCTGTTTCTTCAGATTTATTTGTGTATTTATACAAGTATGGCACATGATGACAAGGTTCATTCCCATGCCAATATTGCCCCATTGTTCCATGAATGTTCCAGACTAAAGTCTTAACCTCTGGCTTAGAATTGGAGTAAAACATCGAGTCCAACTTCTCTGCAAAATCATCCTTACCTCCCATCAAATCGACCAATCCAGGAATATCATGCTGCACATGAAATTGATAATGATAGGCATTCCCTTCAGTAAAATCAGAACCATCTACCCATTCTCCAACAACTTCTGTAGGATCAATGTGCTGTTTAAACTCACCTTTGGAATTTTTCCCTCTCATGAATCCACTCTCCTGATCATACACATTAGTGTACAATCCTGCTCGATTTTCGAGAAAATTATATTCTTTGGTTTTCCTCAACTCATTTGCGAGTAAACCTGCGCAATAATCATCGTAAATATTCTCTAGAAGTCTTGAAACTGTTTCTCTTCCATCATCAATGGAGGATAGTTTTACGTCATAAGGGATGTATCCAAACGAATCGATCAACTCAACATGATTACGATAGTGAGGTTTTGTTACTGAATTCCAAATGGCTTCAAATAATTGTTCATCGGTATAATCTATTGGTTTAATTCCTTTTAAATAGGCATCCACAAAAACCGGAACGGCATGATTCCCAACCATTGTATGAGTTTCTTTTCCCCACAACTGCCATCGAGGTAAATATTTGTTGGCCTCTTTGGGGTTTTGAGGGGCAACTGACATATCTCTGTAACTGTCAAGCATTGATGTAAGCATATCACTTACCAAATTCGGACTTAAAATTGTATACATTGGATTGGCTGCTCTGTAAGTATCCCATAAGGATAAAGTTGAGTAGAACTTTCCACAAGATGATTTTTTCACACTATCCTGAGTACTTCTATATTTGCCATCAAGGTCAGCAATATTATTAGGCTGATTATATAAATGGTACAAAGAAGTATAAAAAGCTATTTTCTTGTTTTCATCACCTTTTAGCTCAATTTTATTGAGAATATTATTCCATTTTTCATTGGTTTGCTTTCGGATTTTATCGAAGCTATTCCATGAATTAATTTCAGATTCCAGATTTTCCTTTGCTTCTTTTACTCCAACTGTTGAGACTCCAATCAAAACTTCTAGCTCATTCCCTTTGTTCATTTCAAATTCAAGAATATACCTTGGCGCTTTCTCATCCTTATTTTCCGGACTAGCCAAGCTTTCTTTCTTTGAAATTTTTTGATTGAACCTTATCACATAAAACAGATCCCGCGGAGCCCAAACACTTCCTTTTCGATATCCTGTTAAAGTGAAATCATCTTCAAATTGTTGGTTGGCTTCAAGTACATTGGAGGAAATGGAATTGATATCCCAGGAAACTCCATATTGAAGATCGATTAAAAGTTTTGCTGATTCAGGATTATCAAAGGAATATCGATGATAGGTAGTATGTTCCGAAGCGGTTAGCTCCACCTTAACATTGTGATCATCCAAATACACCTCATAGTAACCTGGAGATGCCACCTCGTTCTCTTTCCGGTATGTTGATCGAAAGTTGAAACGAGATTCGGTCTTTATTTTTGTACCGCAATAAGGCATTAGCAAAATGTCGGACATAGATGGACAACCAACACCGTTCAAATGGGTTTGAGTAAAACCAATAATCCACGGGTCATTGAATTGATAACCGGTCACATGATCCATCTCATAACCTTTATAATACTCATTGTATGATTCAGGACTTGCCTGAACCATAGCCAAAGGAGCAGTAGCACCGGGAAAGCAATGCCCTTCGTTTTGAGTTCCTATAAATGGATTGACATATTTTGTGTAAGCTGATCCTACGCTTGTATCTTCGCAGGTTAGCGGTGATTTTTCTTTATTCAAAAAAGTATTGCACCCAGAGAGTGCAATACTTATAAGAATAATTACAAATTGCTTTTTAAAAAAGATGTTCATGAGATTTTTCACAATATTAAATTACAAAACCAATATTCACACTAGATAAAACATCACTATTCGACCTCTAGAAGATAAGTTTCAATTCCATGATGTGTGATTTCAATTTTATCAACCGTTTTAGGGTTCTCTTCAATAATGTTTGTATGCTGTAAGTTTCCTAAATTAAAGAAAGATTTTAGTTTGATATCAGC
>JADGFH010000395.1 GCA_016743925.1 Labilibaculum sp. | reverse complement strand
AAGTAGGACAATGCCAAAGCAATTACTTGCTTAAATCGGTTAATTGTTCTCAAGAATCGGTAAATGGCGTAAAGAAAGCTCTCTCTCGAGTGATTTTGTGTTTGGAAGTATTTCTGTAGGGTATAATTTTCTCAAGAACTAGCTTATCGCTATCCCAAAAGGTGCAGGAAAATAGTTCAACAAGGCATTGAAGGTGAAGTCAAAGAAAATTATAGCCCTTTTCAAGGCTTTTGATGGAAAATCAGCATTAAGTTGACAATTTTACTAATTTGCGAAGGCAAATTGAGAGGCCCTTTTTGCTAAAAACAGATCTGTAAAGACAATAACAAGGGACAAATGGTCGAAAACAAGTTTGTAAAATCATCATCTAATGCAAATGGAGTATAAAATGCCTTGTAAAGCACCTAATGAACAATAAAAATTGTCTTAACATATGAGTCAAATCCCTTTTTGTCCTTAAACAGTCTTAAAATTAGAATGCGAACGGCTCGCGAACAACTAAAATTAATTTCGCATATCTTACAAAGACTATATGTGCAATATAGTATCTAAAGATCAATCCATTTATCAGATTAATCAGATGTACTTGAGTTCTGATGAGAGGTTTTCACCTTCGAATCAATAGTAAATGGCAATGTAAAATAAAATGTAGAACCCTCACCCTCTTTACTATTCACCCATATTTCACCATTCAACATTTCAATATGAGATTTGGTTATTGCCAATCCAAGCCCTGCACCTTCTCTAGCCATAACATCATGTATATCTGCTTGCACAAATCTTTCAAAAATTGCTTCCTGCCGATCTTTACAAATTCCGATACCAGTATCCTTTACAAAAAATTTAAGTTTTGATCCGTTAGCATTTTTGATCAATTGGTAACCATATTCAACAATACCCTTCTCTGTATATTTAATCGCATTTTTAATTAAATTAGATAGTATTGCAATAAATTTATCTCTATCTGTATTAATTTTAGCTTCTTTTTCAACAAGCCCTTTTATAAAGGAAATATTTAAACCTTTAGCCTCAACTTCTGACTTAAAAATATGATACAAATAATCAATTTGTTCATTTATATCAAACTCTTCTACCTCCACTGCCATTAGACCTGCTTCTATTTTTGATATATCCATAATATCATCTATAATATTAAGCATACGATCACCGCTTTTCAATATAATACCAATATATTTTGCTTTTTTAATTGAAGTTAGGTTTCTGCTATTCAAGAGTTCTGTAAACCCCATAATACTATTCATTGGAGTACGAATTTCATGACTCATATTTGCCAAAAATGCAGATTTTAATCGATCACTCTCTTCAGCTTTTTCTTTTGCTAATATTAATTCTTCATTTTTCTCTTTTAGTAATGATTCCGCTCTTTTACGATCAGTAATATCAACATTTGAACCAAGATAACCGATGAACTTTCTTTCTTTATCATATAATGGTTTTGCCCTTCCTTCAACAAAGGTAACTTCTCCATTTTTTGACATAAATCGATATTCAAAATACCAATTCCCATTAGATTGTACCGATTTATTCCAATTTTCAAAAACAAAATCCTTATCCTCAGGATGAAGTGCTTGCACCCAACCTGTCCCTAAACTTTCTTCCAAACTTAAACCTGCAAATTCCAACCATTTATGATTTGCAAATACGCAATTCCCTTTGTCATCTGTTGTGTATATGGCAACCGGTGAACTTTGCGTGTATTCCTTAAATTTTGCTTCATTTTCTTCAGCTCTAATCATAGCTTCTAACAATTCAATTTCAGTAAGTTTATGCTCTGAAATATCTTGAACAATACCCGACAACATAATTGGCTTCCCCTCAGAATTAAAACTATGTTGTCCTACAGCCTTTATCCAACGAATTTTTTTGTCAATTCGCATTATCCTGCACTCAAAACTCCAATTTGAAACCGACTCTACTGCATTTGTAAAAGCAGTTTCCACATAATCTCTATCTTCGGGCAATACATGCTCAAGAAACATTTCAAAAGTCCATTCACTCAATAATGTTTTATATCCAAAAATCTGATCATGAATTAGTGTTCTATTTGCTGAATGATCATCCAAATTAAGATCCCATGCTCCAATTGACCCTGTTTCTAATGCTAAATTTAGTCGATCTTCACTTTTAGCCAAAGCTTCGATGGCATTATTCTGAACAGTAATATCATGAATAGATCCTACTAAAAATTTATTACCAAAGTCATCAACAAATCGAGTCTTGCTTGTAATTATAGTTCTCGTTTCTCCGTCTATAGTTAATTTTTCTTCACGTAAATCAGCAATACCCGTATCAAGAACTTTTCGGTCTATCCCCATAAACTGCTCTTTCTCATTTTCGGGAACTTCCTCAGCAAGAGTAAATCCAATTACCTTATTTTCCTCCAAATCAAAAACATCTAGAAATGCCTTATTTGCCATTGTAATAATATGATTATCATCTTTTACAAATATTGGATCACTAACAAGATTAAGAATCGTTTTCATTTGTTCTTTTTCATCTTGCAATCTTATTTCTGCATGTTTTCTTGCTGAAATATCTGTATGAATTCCAACTATTCGTATCGCCTTTCCATCTTTATTAAAAATTGCCTTTGCTTGTGATAATATATCAATCCATCGACCATCTTTATGCTTCATTTTAAATTCTAAAACAAATCGCTCAATTTCTTTTGAAATTAATTTTTGCTGTAGTTTCCATGATCTTTCAACATCTGAAGCCAAGGTTGTTTTCTCCCAAACAGAAAAATCATTTGGAAGTTCATCATCCCCATATCCTATCATTTGTTTCCAGCTTGGAGAGTAGTAAATCGAATTGCTTTCCAAATCCCAATCAAAAAGACCATCGTTTGAAGCTTCCATAGCTAGATTATATCTTTCTTCACTTATTCGTAAAGCTTCTTCTGTGTCTTTTTGAACGAGTAGATTATCATCAACAGATTTTTTTAAGCCATTATATTGCTCCTGCAATACTTGTAACTCGAGGAGAAGTTCTTCTTTTGACTTTTGTTGATGACTCATAAATACTTACTTCTAAATTATGACTAAAAAGTATTTGAAATTAATCCTTAACTATAAGTAGTAATATACTAAAAATTAAATTATTATAAAATTGCATTTGGCAGATATAATTTCAATTTATTTGGTCTCTACTCGTACTTTTCCTACTATAATTCAAACAAGTACAACAATTAAACATTTTGAACTGAAAAATCCTTCAATCGCATTGCAGAATCATAGAAAGCTTTACTATTTTTACGATTCTAGGTTTGTTCTTTTACGACATCCTACTCTATTCAAACAATGATAGACCTTTATAATTATGAATCAGGCAGAAGCACAAGTTCGCATTGAAGAATT
The DNA here is from genome assembly GCA_016743925.1 of Labilibaculum sp. Lineage (GTDB taxonomy): Bacteria > Bacteroidota > Bacteroidia > Bacteroidales > Marinifilaceae > Labilibaculum. The sequence continues at coordinate 2,504 of JADGFH010000395.1, read as the reverse complement.
ACGCGGACAATTACATACATACAATCACAATTATTACGTTTTATCGCAACCGAGTATTAGCGATTACGATTTTGATATGCTCTTAAATGAATTAATTGGATTGGAAAAGCAATTTCCTAAATATAACGATCCGAATTCACCAACCCAACGGGTAGGAAGTGATATCAATCTTGAATTTAGCCAAGTAGAACACAAATATCCGATGCTCTCTTTAGGAAATACCTATTCGGAAGAGGAAATTCGTGATTTTGAAACTAGAATTAAAAAACTGATTGATGGTGATGTAGAATATGTTTGTGAAATGAAATATGATGGCACTTCCATTTCTTTAACCTATCAAAAAGGGAAATTGGTACAGGCGGTAACTCGTGGTGATGGAATAAAAGGTGATGATGTTACAGCTAATGTAAAAACTATTCGATCAGTACCTTTGCAATTAAGTGGAGAGGAATTTCCAGAAGAGTTCGAAATTCGTGGAGAAATACTAATGCCTTTCTCTGTGTTTAATAACTTGAATGAGGAGCGTGAAGAAATTGGAGAGATGCCATTCGCTAATCCTAGAAATGCTGCTTCTGGCACTCTAAAAATGCAAAATTCTTCAATTGTAGCAAAACGCAAGTTAGACTGTTACCTGTATTACTTGTTGGGAAAAGAAATTCCAACTCGAAATCATTACAGTAATTTGCAATCGGCGAAAGATTGGGGCTTTAAAGTTCCAGCTAACACGAAACTTTGCAAAAATATTGAAGAGGTAATTGCTTTTATTAAAGAATGGGATGAGAAAAGAGATGACTTACCAGTACCAATTGATGGAATTGTGATAAAAGTCAACTCTTTGGACATGCAGGAGGAACTTGGTTTTACAGCCAAATCTCCACGCTGGGCAATATCTTACAAATACAAAGCAGAAAGAGTATCAACCAAATTAGAAAAAGTAACTTATCAAGTTGGAAGAACAGGTTCCATTACACCCGTAGCTAACCTAGAAGCGGTTCAATTAGCAGGAACAACCGTAAAAAGAGCATCGCTTCACAATGCTGATATCATTCAAAATCTGGATTTACACGAAAACGATACCGTTTATGTTGAAAAAGGAGGCGAAATTATTCCAAAGATTATTGGAGTTGAATTGTCTTTAAGATCTGCGGAAGCAAAGCCAATTGAATACATTGAAAATTGTCCTGAATGCGATACTACATTGGTTCGTAAAGAAGGAGAAGCCAATCATTACTGTCCAAACGAAATGGGCTGTCCTCCTCAAATAAAGGGCAAAATTGAACATTTCATTAGCCGAAGAGCAATGGATTTAGATGGCTTGGGAGAAGAGACAATTGATTTACTGTTTCAAAAAGAACTGATAAAAGATGTGAGTGGCTTGTTTCGTCTTACAAAAGAAGATATTGTTCCTTTAGATCGAATGGGTATTAAATCAGCTAAACGTATTTTAAACAGTATTGAAGACTCGAAGCAAGTCCCTTACGAACGAGTATTGTATGCTTTAGGAATTAGATATGTTGGTATCACGGTTGCAAAAAAATTGGCAAAAGCGATTCCTTCTATCGATCAGTTAGCGATTTCTACTCTTGAAGAATTGATTGAAGTAGATGAAATTGGTGGGAAAATTGCTGAGAGTATTGTTGAATATTTCTCCAATGAATATCATCAAAATTTGGTAGCTCAATTAAAAGGGTTTGGCTTGCAACTCGAAAAAGAAATTGTAGAAGATGAAAATGCTAGTAATACTCTGGAAGGTTTGTCTATAGTAATTTCAGGTAGCTTTAACAAGTACACGAGAGACGAGTTAAAAGATTTAATTGAACTTCATGGTGGTAAAAATGTTGGATCTATTTCTAAAAAGACTAGTTTTCTATTAGGAGGGGAAAAAGTAGGCCCTAGCAAGCTAGCTAAGCTAGAGAAGTTAGGCCTCAAAATGAAAAGTGAAGATGAATTTCTAGAAATGATTGGATTATAACAATCAATTCAATTTGAAAATCATTTCTTCAAATTTGTATCCTAATTTCTACACTTTAACTCCTAATTATTTAAATATGAATTTTACAGCAATAGATTTTGAGACTGCTAATGGAAAGCGTAATTCGGCATGTTCTCTTGGACTTGTACGAGTAGAAAATGGAATAATTGTAGAGAGTAAAGATTGGTTGATCTCTCCTCCTGAAATATATTTCCATCCAATGAATATCAGTATTCATGGAATTACAGAAGAGGATGTAATGAACGAACCAAGCTTCAATTATATTTGGGAGGAAGTTGAGGATTATTTAAAAGGGGAAATAGTAATTGCTCATAATGCTAGTTTCGATGTATCGGTATTGCGTGCCTGCCTTGAAACCTATGGTATTCCTTTCCCAGATTTTGATTATATGTGCACTGTTCAGATTAGTAAAAACATTTGGCCTAACATGCCCAATCATAAACTAAATACGCTGGCACATGTTTTCGATATTCCATTAAAACACCACGATGCATTAGAGGATACTTTGGCG
>JADGFH010001125.1 GCA_016743925.1 Labilibaculum sp. | reverse complement strand
TTTAGAATATCTTCCTGTGGTTTGGTTTTTGAGACCGCAACTAATTTTACATTAGATGGTATTTCTTCGATAATGGTATTTATTTTCTGAGGTATGCTCATGGCAAATTGTAGTTTTTTAAATTTCAGTTTCAAAATTACAACTTTTAAGGATTTTGTAATATTGATTCCTAACTTAATTACTGTCGGATAAAATAAATCCTACTCCATGTACATTTTCAATTTTAATTTTAGGATCAAGTTTTAGATGTTTTCTTAGTTTCGTAATAAATACGTCCAAACTTCGTCCCATAAAGTAATCATTCTCTCCCCATACTTTCACCAAAATATCTTCTCTGCGAAGAACATTGTTTTTACTTTTAAGTAAAAGATACAGGACTTCACCCTCTTTTTGGGTAATTCTAGATACTTTACCATCTAGATTGAGTGTAAGGTTTAAATGATCGTAAACAAAACCGCCTAAATTAAAAGTCTGTTCCTTTAAATCAGGAGCATTATTACTTCTCTTTAAAACAGCATTAACTCTTCTCACCAATTCGTCTTCATCAAAAGGCTTTGTAATGTAATCATCGCCACCTAAGTCAAATCCTTTTAATTTGTCTTCTTTTAATGATTTTGCTGTTAAAAAGATAATTGGAATGTCTTGATTGGTTTTTCGAATTTTTGTTGCCAATGTGAACCCATCCATTTTTGGCATCATACAATCTAACAAACAAAGGTCATATTCCGAAGATGTAAAAGCTTCTAAACCTTTTTCTCCATCTCTGGCCAAAGTAACATTGAAACCTTCCATTTTCAGGAATTCATTTAAAACAAGTCCCAAATTAGGATCATCTTCTACTAATAGAATATTTTTCGAATGAGAATTAGTCATAGCCATTTCTTATAATGAGGGTAGAACAATAGTAAAGGTACTACCATTCTTTTTCTTACTTAATACGTTTATTTTTCCTTTGTGCAAATCAATAATCATTTTCGAATATGACAAACCGATACCAAACCCTTTGACATCATGCAAGTCTCCCGTTGATGCTCGATAATATCGATCAAATATATGATTTTGTTCTTCTTTAGTCATCCCTATTCCCTTATCGGATATAGCAATGTAAAGATGACCATTTGTATTCTTACTTTCAATTTTAATTTCAGGTGCTGAAACGGAATACTTAACCGCATTGTCTAAAATATTCAATAACACATTCTGAATTAGACTTCTATCTCCACAAATGTTATCATTATTAGCATTCAATTTAAAATCTACACTGCCTCCTTTTTCTGCCAATTGAACAGAAATACAATCCGAGCACTCCTCTAGCAACTCATGCAAATGAAACTGATCTGAATTTAATTTCAATTCTCCACGTTCCATACAAGCTAATTTCAACAACTGGTCTACTTGAAACTTTAAACGGTTATTCTCAGAAAAAATCATATTTGAATAATGCATGATTTGTTCTGAATTTGAATGGATCTTCTCTCGTTTTAACATTCCACTAGCTAAAGAAATCGTTGCCATTGGCGTTTTAAACTCATGAGCAATATTGTTGATCAAATCTGTTGTTCGTCCCAATATTTTTTGATCGTTAATTAACGAAAATACAGTTACTCCAAAAAACGTACAAAGAATAATAATCAAAATTAATGAGCAAATAAACATACTACCCATGCCTGTC
>JADGFH010001124.1 GCA_016743925.1 Labilibaculum sp. | reverse complement strand
ATAGAAAGATTTGATTGTTTCAAGTAAAAATACAAATTAGTTTTTATCCTTAGAATCAATTTTTTTTAATGTTCATGATGACAGAATTTTAGGCTTGTGTTTAAAAGTAATTATATTTGTTTTTCGCTTGCGTATTTTTAATCTGAATAAAGTATTGAATAATGAATATTGAAGAATTACGAGAGTACTGTTTGTCGAAGAAGGCAGTTACTGAAGCATTTCCATTTGATGATGAGACTTTAGTTTTTAAGGTAATGGATAAGTTGTTTTTACTTACCAATATCAATAAGGAATTGAGTATGAATCTAAAATGTGAACCCGAAAAAGCAATTGAATTACGAGAGATATATTCTTCGGTTCTTCCAGGATATCATATGAATAAGATACATTGGAACACCGTTTTAATAGATGGAAGTGTATCGGATAAACAATTACAAGAATGGATTGATCATTCTTATGATGAAGTGGTACGTAAAATGACAAAAAAAATGCAAACAGATTTATTAAATTTTAAATAGAGACTATTACTTAAACAACTAATATAATCATGAAAAGAATCTTATTTAGCTTAATGCTAATTGCCTTTTGCAGTGCTAATGTACTATGGGCTCAAGAAACAAAAGACGAGAAAAAATTTACAACAATTGTCGATATTCCAACAACTACGGTTAAAAATCAGCAAAGTACAGGAACTTGCTGGTGTTTTGCTGGGATTTCCTATGTCGAAACAGAATTGCTTCGCTTGGGAGTGCATGAAATTGATCTTTCAGAAATGTATATTGTTCGTTTGGCATACACACAAAAAGCAAAACGTTATTTTCGAGTACATGGAAAAGGAAATTATAGTGAGGGAGGACAAGCTCACGATGTATTGAATGTGGTAAAGGAAAATGGATTTGTTCCAGAAGCAGTTTATTCAGGAAACCGATATGGCAGCGATTTTCATATTCATAAAGAAATGGTGAAATCGACTAAGTCGATGTTAGATGAGATCGTAAAGAAACCTAATCGTGTAATAACTCCTGTTTGGGAAGAGTCTGTAAATGGAGTTTTGGATACGTATATGGGGAAATCACCTGAAACGTTTACGTATGAAGGAGCTGAGATTACACCTGTAGCTTATGCTAATAAATTAGGATTTAATACAGAGGATTATATTGAACTTACTTCGTATAGTCACCATCCATTCTATGAGAAAGTTAATTTAGAGATTCCTGATAACTGGTCGGATGACTTGTATTACAATCTTCCTATGGATGAGATGATGGATGTTATGAATTACGCATTGAACAATGGATTCTCTGTATGTTGGGATGGAGATGTTAGTGAAAAAGGATTTTCTCATAGAAATGGGTATGCAGTTTTACCAGCTAGCAAAACAGCAGATATGACAGATTCGGAGATTGCAAAATGGGAAAAGGACTTAGGTAAGGATAAGAAGAGTGCAGCTCCAGTAGGAAAAGAACCTGAAGTTGATCAAGAGCTACGTCAGCTTACTTTTGATAATTTTGAAACAACAGATGATCATTTGATGCATTTAACTGGAATTGTTAAGGATCAGAATGGAACAATCTATTACAAAACAAAAAATTCATGGGCTGATAGTAGTAATAAATTTGGTGGTTATTTGAATATGAGCGAGGCATATGTAAAATTAAAAACAGTTGCTATAATGG
>JADGFH010000394.1 GCA_016743925.1 Labilibaculum sp. | reverse complement strand
AAAGTGAGCAATGTGATTATTTATAAACCAATCTATACCAAGAATTTCCATGCCAATTTTCATCTGATAAAAAACAGGTAAAAACATGTAAAATTTTAATTATGACTAAAAAGAATAAATCTATTGAGCATAATTGCTTCTAGGTCATTAATTATTTGTATTTTGAGACAAATAAAAAATGATAATTATGATTCTAACTATTTCAAATTGGTGGAGCGACATGAACTTGGTTGAACAAGTTTTTTGGGGAATTGCCATTCTTTTTTCGTTCTTCTTTGTTATTCAAACGGTACTTACCTTTTTTGGTGGCGATGTTGAAGATATGGATGTTGATGGAGATGCTGATACAGCAATTGATACGGATGGCGGTATCGATTTTCAATTTCTAAGTCTTAAAAACCTCATTGCTTTTTTCACCATTTTTGGATGGACTGGCATTATTTGTCTTCATTCAGGCTATGGTCCTGGAATGTCAGCATTAATTGCGACAGGTGCAGGTTTAATAATGATGTTGATTATGGCTTCTATCATGTATTTCATGGGCAAGCTTATTGAAGATGGCACTTTAAAAATGAAAAATGCCATTGGCAAATCAGGAAGTGTTTATCTTCCTATACCAGCAAAAAGAGCAGGAATGGGCAAGGTGCAAGTTCAAGTTCAAGGATTTCAAACTTTAGATGCCGTTACCGATAATGAAACAGAGATTCCAACAGGAGCAATTGTTGAAGTGGTAGAGGTCTTAAATAATCAAATACTAATTGTAAAAACCAATTAATTATTAAAACATTATGGGAGAATATGTAGTTTTTCTTTTTGCCGCAGCGGCAATTTTTATTTTTGTAATGATTGTTTCGTTTTTTAAACGATACAAAAGATGTCCATCCGATCGAATATTGGTTGTGTATGGTAAGGTTGGTAAAGGTGTCGATACAGAATCTCGTTCAGCCAAGTGTATTCATGGTGGAGCGGCATTTATTTGGCCAATTATTCAAGATTATGCTTTCTTGGATTTAACTCCAATATCAATTGAAATTAATCTGACTAATGCCTTAAGTAAGCAGAACATTCGTGTTGACGTGCCATCTCGATTTACGGTTGGTATATCTACCGAGTCAGGAGTAATGACCAATGCAGCAGAGCGTTTATTAGGTCTATCTCAAGATGATATTAGTAATCTAGCGAAAGATATTATTTTCGGTCAGTTGCGTTTGGTTGTTGCAACCATGGATATTGAGGAAATCAATAGTAACCGTGATAAATTTCTGGCAGCAGTATCATCCAATGTAGAAGCTGAATTGAATAAGATTGGTTTGAAACTGATCAATGTGAACGTAACTGATATCAACGATGAGTCGGGATATATTCAGGCTTTGGGTAAGGAAGCAGCTGCAAAAGCGATAAATGATGCTAAGAAGAGTGTTGCTGAGAAAAATCGTGATGGTTCTATTGGTGAGGCAAATGCACATCAGGAACAACGTGTAAAGGTAGCAGCAGCTGATGCATCGGCAGTAGAGGGAGAGAATACAGCAAAAGTTACTGTTGCGAATTCCGATGCAAGTAGAAGAGAGAAGGAAGCGGAAGCAGAACGTTTAGCTTCAGCTGCTGAGAAAGTAACTCAAGCTCGTGCTTTAGAGGAAGCTTATGCAGCGGAGCAATTGGCAGAGAAAGCTCGTGCTACTCGTGATAAGGCATCACAAACTGCAGATATTGTTGTACCAGCTCAAATTGACAAAGAGAAAATTGAGATTGCTGCTGAAGCGATTGCTGAACAAACTCGTCGTCATGCGAAAGGTGAGGCTGATGCGATTTATATGAAGATGGAAGCGGAAGCGAAAGGTATCAATGAGATCTTGAGCAAGCAGGCTGATGGTTTCGATAAGATTGTAAACGCTGCTGGTAGTGATGCTAAAGATGCAGTAATGTTAATGATTGCTGATAAGTTACCAGAACTAGTTGCAACTCAAGTTGAGGCTATTAAGAACATTAAGATTGATAAAGTTACTGTTTGGGAAAATGGTAATGGAAAAGATGGCAAAACATCTACTGCTAACTTTATGCAAGGAATGATGGGATCTATTCCTCCAATGGAAGAATTATTCAAAATGGCTGGAATGGAATTGCCAACTTATCTTGGTAAAAAAGTAGAAGATGGTGAAACTGTCGAATTCGATGATGTTACTGATAAGGATAACAAAAAGGAAGAGTAAGTAAGTTTCAGTTGAAATAAGAAAAGGAGCACCGTTTGGTGCTCCTTTTTGCATGTTATTTAATGGTGATAAATTCTGCAGAAATTATTCTTTTGTAAAAGAAATTTGCTTCCATTCCCTATCTATTGAGTCATTTTGTTGAGCTATCCCAGGAGTACTTCGTCCATCGAGGATATACTTTACAAGTAAATCTTTTAACTCTTTTACCTTATCAGGATTTATAGATTCCATATTTTTGATTTCAGCAGGATCGTTTTTTAAGTTGTACAATTGAACTTTCGGAAGCGTATCAATTACTGCCTTATTATTTGGTTTTGGATAGCTCCAACCGCCAGAACCAGGACACATTATTAGTTTCCAGTCTCCTTTTCTAATGGCAAAGCTACCATTAATAGAGTGATGAACTGTTGCTTCTCTAAAAGCTTTGTTGATTTGTTTTTGCTCAAATATTGGCATCATACTGTAGCTATCTTCTCCTTCATTATCAGCTAAGGAGTAGTCCGCTATTTGTGCACATGTTGCCATTAAATCTGTAGTACAGATTGTTTCATTAGAAATTATTCCTGGCTTAATTTTGTTTGGCCATTTGGCAATAAATGGGACTCTGTGTCCACCTTCAAAAATATCAGCCTTATGTCCTCTGTATTTATAGCTAGGGTAATGATCTTTTGCTACCATTTCGTTAATTTTAGCAGCAGGTGAACAACCATTGTCACTGGTGAATATTACGAGTGTATTTTCTTCTATTCCCGCTTCTTTTATTGCTTTTAACAGTTGACCCATGTAATCATCCACCATCATAACAAAATCACCATAAGGATTTAATCCACTTTTGCCTGCCCATTGCTCAGTTGGCAATATAGGCGTATGAGGAGATGGTAGAGCTAAGTACAGAAAGAACGGTTTATCTTCCGTACTTTTTTCCTTGATATAAGAGATTGATCTTCTGAAAAAATTAGGCGTTACATCATCATGAATAAAATCTTTTGAGGTTGGCCCTTTTCTCCACCATGAATATTTTCCGGTATTTTCACTTGTAGAATCGGGTACTTGGGTAGCCATTCCATTTTCAACATAAACATAAGGAGCCATGTCTAACGAACCACAATGACCATATGCATAATCAAATCCTAAATCGTTAGGCGTGTTTTTAACTGGTTTTGAAAAATCGATATTGTCAAAATCTTTTGGGTTCCAACCACTACCACCAAATTCCGTACTATCTTTCATGTGCCAATCCCAACCTAAATGCCATTTCCCAATGAATGCAGTATGATAATCTTTTTTTTGTAATACAGAGGCTACTGTACTTCTGTTGTTTGGAATTAAAGCTTTTGATTTTCCGGTTAGAACACTACTCTTAAGTTTACTTCTCCAATTGTATCTTCCAGTTAGAATACCATACCGGGTGGGAGTACAAACAGCTGATGAAGTATGTGCATCGGTAAACCGTATTCCTTCAGCTGCAAATTTATCTAAATTTGGTGTGTTTATCTTTCCATTTTCGTTGCAAATTGAAACATCTCCATAGCCTAGGTCATCAGCTAATACGTATATGATATTTGGTTTTTGTTCTTTTGTAACATTGGTGCAACTGGCAAATGAAAATAGTGCCCCAAAACCTAGGAAGAGGATAATCTTGTTCTTACTTTTATACAAACTCATTTTAATCATGTTAAATTGAATAATAATTTTGGATAGAAATAGTGTTCTTTAACTTGTATTTGGTATGAACAGTAAAACTAACAAAAGTTCTCGGATAATTCTGATACTCACAATTAATTGTAAAGTGAAAAGCTTATGATCTTCGTCTCTAAAAACATCTCTCTACTAGCAGTATTATTTCTTTGTTTAGGTGTAAGCAATTGTTATTCTACTGTGCAAATAAAATCACAGAAAAAGAAACAAAGACCCAATGTGGTATTTATTCTTACAGATGATCAGGGATCAGTAGATGCCAATTGTTACGGTGCATCCGATCTTCATACTCCAAATATTGACTTGTTGGCAAAAACGGGGGTGAAGTTTACACAATTTTATGTAGCAGCTCCAGTTTGTTCTCCTTCCCGCGCATCCTTGCTAACGGGTAAAAGTCCTCATGCAGCAGGATTACCTGGAAATGCTTCTTCCCATGAAGGACATGGTGGCATGCCTACCGAGCAAATTACGATTGCGGAGGTGATGAAGCAAGCAGGTTATCAAACAGCTCATGTTGGTAAATGGCATTTGGGATATAGTACGGAAACAATGCCACTAGCTCAAGGATTTGATTACTCTTTTGGTCATATGGGAGGTTGTATCGATAACTATTCACATTTCTTTTACTGGAATGGCCCAAATCGTCACGATTTGTGGGAGAATGGCAAGGAAGTTTGGGCAGATGGAAAGTACTTTCCAGATGTAATGGTAGAGAAGGTTGATCAATATTTAGAACAACATCAAAGAGATCCATTCTTTTTGTACTATGCCATTAATATGCCACATTATCCGTTGCAACCCACTAAAAAATGGCGCGATTATTATAAAGATCTTGACATGCCAAGGCGCGATTACGCTGCATTTGTATCCACCATTGATGAAAGAATTGGTAGAGTGTTGGATAAATTGGAAGAATTGGGTTTACGAGAAAATACAATTGTAGTTTATCAATCAGATCACGGTCATTCAACCGAGGATAGAACCTTTGGTGGTGGTGGAAATGCTGGACCATATCGCGGTGCTAAGTTTAGTCTTTTTGAAGGAGGAATTCGCGTTCCTTCCATAATTAGTTACCCTGACCGGATTCCAAACTCTGAAGTTCGAAATCAGATGGCTGTAAATGTTGATTGGTTACCAACTTTAACCCAATTGTGTGGTATAGAAAATTTACCTGCCGATGTTGAGGGAAAATCACTTGTTCCTTTAATTGAGAATAAGAAAGTGAAGACACCTCATGAAATTTTCCGTTGGAAGTCAGGTATGGGATGGGCAATCAGAAAAGGAGATTGGAAGCTCTTAGGAAATCCTTACGATCCAACTAAAAAAGGAGAATTAGATCCTCAAAAAGACATGCTCTTTTTAGTGAATATGAAGAAGGACTCTACGGAAATGATTAATCTTGCAGATCAATATCCGAATAAGGTAAAAGAATTAACAAATGAATATTTGAAATGGGAGTATGCAAGCGAAAATGATTTGCCACAAGAGCGTCCTGATATTACCAATATTGCTAAGGGTAAGAAAATAACTCTATCGCATCAACCGCATGCTAAGTACAAGGCCAAAGGAGCCTCTACCTTAATTGATGAGGAATCTGGAAGTAGAAATTATGCTGATGGATATTGGTTAGGTTTTGAGCGGAATGACTTGCTTGCAACAATTGATTTAGGAGAGGTGACAAGTATTTCTGCAATTTCAATAGGTACCTTACAAGATGCACAATCGTGGATATTCTTTCCAAAAAGTATTGAAATAAGATGGTCGGCAGACGGGGAGAAGTTTGCTCCACCTTTAATTCGAAATCTAAAAGAAAATAAAGAAAAAGAAATTCGAATTCATAGAGAATTGGTTCAATTTGAAGAGATTCGGGCTCGCTATATCAAAATAAAGGTGAACAATCAAGCAGAATGTCCCGAGTGGCATCAGTCAGCTGGCAGTAATGCTTTTTTATTCGTTGACGAGATCGTTTTGAATTGATTAATTCAACTATATAATTTGTTTGAAAGGAGCACTTAT